>CAYWDJ010000025.1:0-14853 GCA_964457005.1 uncultured Planctomycetia bacterium | reverse complement strand
CGAATCCCTACGCCTCCGCCATATATTTAGCCCTTATCCCTTTACAGGATAAGGGCTTTTTAATTTCAAGACCACCGCATCCAACCAACTCTGCCACGCCTCCGAATTAAATTAAGTATAAATTCTAGTTTCTAGATAGTCCCCAAGAGTTATGGTTAACAAATGGTATAATGGGAGTATAATAATGTTTAGATAATTACACAACCAACAAGTGAGGTGGATATGAAAAAATGTCCGTATTGTGCTGAAGAAATACAAGATGATGCAAAGAAATGTAAACACTGTGGAGAGTTCTTAGATGCTCCCGCCCAAGCAACCAGCCCTACTTCGATCCCTCCGCTAGTTGTTCAAGCTAAAAGCGGGGTCTGGACTGGAGTTAAAATAGGTTGTGGTATATTTATTGTGGTACCACTCCTTATTCTATTAGGTGCTTTTATCTTCGGTGGTTTTGTTGGTGGGTGTGATTCCTTCACTTCGTCTTTCAATTCAGCGCGTTCGCTATCTCAAACACGAGAGTGTATTGCGAACCTTAAACAAATTGAGGCGGCAGCAACTATCTACGCCTTAGATGAGGGTTTGAGTACAGGTACTCCTATTTCAATGTCCAACCTTGTTGGAGCATACATCAAGTCTATCCCTCGCTGTCCTTCTGGTGGAACATATACGGTCGGGGCAGCCTACGAAAAACCTGCTTGTAGTATTCATGGTCGTTTAGAGTAAGGAGAAACTATGAAGAAATGTCCTAAATGTAGTCCGCCCCCAGAAACTAAAGAAGAGCCTCCAAGAATGAAAAAATGTCCATTCTGTGATGAAAAAATACGAGAAGATGCTGTTAAGTGTAAGCATTGTGGCGAATGGCTTGAGCAAGAATCAACGGAATGCGAACACAATTTTAACAGTAATGCAGGATGGATGACGTTAAGTCTATGCTAGGGGATTCTCGTCGCGTTGCTCCTCGATTTACCTGCGAAAGTCTTTAATGAATGTCGGGGAAACCTTATCACATTGGCCCTCAGTTGCACAAAAAAGAGAAACAAAGATAATTTATGCACAACAGAATGAGATTTCCTGTCTTTATATAAGCCAACAGATGTGAATAAGGGTGTAGTTTGTGCATTTAAAAATTCAGGATACTCAAAAAATTTAATTTTTTTGAGTATCAGTGTTGACTATAAAGAACAAAACAGTATACTAATAACTATTGTATTAATTCTATTATTATGGTTATTCCTTTAGAGAGAAGGAGATAGTGTGATAGCAACATCCTCAATGACGGTTTTTATGTTTTACTGGTTTGGATTCATGGCCTTATGGCTTGTTGTCGGGGCGGGGACCTACCTGGCTATATCGTTCGTTTCCGGAGGCAGAAAAAAGACCAGACAGCAGAGTTTTTCATCCAACAGGTACAAGGAAGAAGCCAAGTCTAAGTTCTATGCGCTGCAGCTTGAAGAGATTGTAGACACCTGGAAAGGGGGTTCTGGCATCGTTGATGAAGATATTCGCGAAGAAGTTGCTGAAAAAGCTGTTGACGATATTGTTGACGAGGTTGTCGGCGAAGCGGTTACAGAAGACAGCGTCGTTGAAGAAGTGCTTAATGAAGCTGAAATAAGAGACTTTCAGAAGGCCGCACTGGCAGAAGAAATAGAGAGTTTTACAAACCACGCAAAAGAGACCGAAGAAGTCGCCGCGCAAGAAGAAACAGAGACCCCGGAAGAAACGCTGGAGGAAGAAGAACTGGAAGATGTTCCCGTGTCGTCCCGTGAAGACGAGGACAAGAGGTGGCGTAGCGCGGAAGATATATTCAGCGGACTCTTTAAATCAAAGTAGATCTTACCTTTTTTCGAATATTACAATTTTCGGAGCGTCTTTTACAGTCGCAAATTTGTGATACCCAAGGTCCCCCGGACGGTTTCCCCATTTTATATCAGGATAAGGAATGTCATGCCGCTTATAGGTTTTCTTAAGTTTTGTATAGTAGCTGTTATCTAAAGATTCATGCCATCCGTGCCTGAAAACAACCCAGTCAGGCATATGAGCTTCGTCATATATCCCTGAATTGTCCACCGTAAGGTTTGTGTAGAACATTACAGGCATGTCCCCATAGATTATTTTTACGGTATCGGTGTCTTTAGCATTATTGTTGAGGAAGGTGACGATGCTTTCGATCGGTCCGTCGTAGTCATGTGTTATTTCATATAGATATCTCGGCAGATGGAATTCCGCGCGCCCCATATTAAATATTCCGGTCGAGAGAGATAATGCGAGAAACCCTACGAAAAGAAATTTATTAAAGCGAGCAAGGCGCAGGAGTATCATGCTTTGGATGATAGCGAGAAGGGGGATGAAGAATACAAGGTACCTGAAATTCCTTTCCTGCACAAAAGCAAAGATAGCAAGACTCGCGGCAATAACGCTTAAAATTATCTGGATGGCGTTTTTTTCTTCAGGGGTAAGTGACATTTTAAAGCGTCGTCTCCATAAGACCCATGCCCCGTATATCGCCAGAAAAAACCCTAAGGGGAAAATATACTTATTTACCATCCGGACAAAGAACTCTATATTGTGGGATATTCTGTCAAGGGTGATGTTGGCCAGATGAGTGCCGCTATTTGAATAGAGGAACCATAGAGAAACGAAACCTGCCGCTATGCCCCCGAAAAGGATCACTTTCAAAATATCTTTTTTGTCGAAATGGAATATAAGGTAATTAAGTCCTATGCCTATAAATAAAGGAACGAACATGCCGTGAACTGTATACCCTAAGAGGACAAGGCAGAAAGACACAAGAGCCATATTGAGAGCGTTCTTTTTCTCTAGATATTTTTGATAGGAAAGAATTATAAGCAGCACCAGGAAGACAGCAGGCGCGTAATATCTGCATTGTCGCATTAATAGTAGATACGGGACCGACAAGGTGGTGATGACGCAGGAAGTGAGAGCCACAAATCTGGATCTGGTGAATTTTAAAGCCAGGATATAAAGTAAAAGCAGGTTAATAAGGCCTAAAAGCGCAAATGGCAGTCTTGCCGAAAAGGTGCTTTCTCCAAAAATCGCGAAAGAGGATGCTGTAATATAGAATTGGCCCCATGGATGATATCTCCATCCATAATTTTTGCTGAACCCCGTTCTTATTGTTGGATTTATAAGATTTTTCCCGTCAAAGGCCTTTGGATATCCAACGGTAAGGACGCTTCTGCCTAAAAGTGCCGTTTCTGCTTCATCCTGCCAGAGGTACTGGTTGCCCAGGTTAAAGAACAAAAGGAAGCTGGCGAGAATGAGCAATATGACTATGGGAAAATGCTTTTTCATGGTATTCCTTTAAGGTTGAATATAATTGTACCTTTTATATCGGTATTTTTCCATATAATATTATATAATGTATTCAGGATAAATGTTAAGGAGAGAACCAATGAAAAAGATAATATCGTATGTAGTGGTAGCGGTAATGCTGGTTTGCATTTTTGGTTGTTCGCCGGGCAAAAATGTTGACATAGACCTGAAGGGCGACAAGATGGCGACAGTTAATCGCGAACAGATACTTTATATAAATATCGAGGCGAATCCTACAACGGGTTATGTCTGGCAGATAGCAGGCGAGTATAATGAGAATATACTTAAGAGGATAGGAAAATACGGATATAAGCACAATTCGGATAGGCTTGGCGCCGGGGGGGTGCAGATATTCAGGTTCGAAGCCGTTAAAAAGGGGCAGACAAACTTAGTGTTTGAATATAGTCGGCCCTGGGAAAAAGAAGAAAAACCAGCCAAGAAATATACTTTAAGAATAATCGTCCACTAATAACATATGAAAAATGACATACTAAATTTTACGTTAAAGGAACTGCAGTTCGACTTTTCTGATAAGGGATATCCTGCGCACAGGGCTGGGCAAGTCTGGAAATGGATATACGGGAAATCAGTCAGCGATCCCGCAAAAATGACGGATCTTCCCAAAGATCTCATAAAAGATCTCCAGGCAGAATATGATGTGTGCGCATTGAAGATAAAAGATTTCCTTACAGCAAAAGACGGCACAAGAAAATATCTTTTGGAACTTTCGGATGGAGAACTCGTAGAGAGCGTTTTGATAAGAGAGGATAAGCGGCGTACAATATGCCTGTCTACACAAGTCGGGTGCAAGTTCAAGTGTCCCTTCTGTGCAAGCGGGCTGAAAAAGCTGACGCGGAATCTTACGGCAGGAGAAATAATCGGGCAGATTTTCTTGGTCCAGCAGGAATCCGGTGAAAAAATAACTAACATTGTGTTTATGGGAATGGGGGAGCCTCTTGATAATTTCCAGAATTTGGAAAAAGCTATAAAAATGATCAATGATTCCAGGGGGTTTGCGGTGGGCGCCAGGAAGATCACGGTATCAACTTGCGGAGTTATCCCGGGAATGATTAAATTGATGAATTTAGGTTTACAGGTAGAGCTGTCAGTGTCGATGCATTCCGCCGATGATGACCTGCGGGACAAGCTGGTTCCCGTGAACAGGAAGTATCCTCTCAAGGAGCTTATGAAGGTCTGTAAACAATATTTTAGAGCTACCGGAAGAGTGATCACCTTTGAATATACGATAATAAAGGGAGAGAACGATTCTCTGCAAGATGCTGACAAGCTGGCTGCGCTTGCAAAAGAGGTACATGCCAAGGTTAACATAATACGATGCAATGCTTTTCCTGCGCTGGGCTATGAGCCCTGTACGGGGGCCCAGGCCTTAAAATTCAAGAAACGAGTGCTGGCAAAGGGAGTGGTAGCCACTATACGCAGATCAAAGGGGGCAGATATAATGGCGGCATGTGGTCAGCTGGCAGCGGGGAGTACAAAATACGGATGAAATACAGGGTAATAGTGTTTGATATAGACGGCACTATAACAAAGCATATTTCCAGCTGGAGATATATACACGAAAAACTTGATCTTTGGGACGTGCTGGCGAAAAAATATCAGGACCAGTTCCTGGCCGGCAAGATAAACTATAGAAGGTTCTGTGAGCTGGATGCCGCGCATTGGAAAGGCATGCCTGTAAGGAAACTTCATGATGTGTTCCGGAACGTACAGTATTCGAAGAATGCCAGAAAAGCAATAACCTTGCTCAAGAATAAAGGATTCAAGCTGGTAGCCATTTCAACGGGGTTGCAGTTCATTACTGACAGGATAAAAAAGGAGCTCAAGTTTGATCATGTCCTGGGTAATCGTTTGAGGAGTTATGATGGGAAGCTTACCGGCGGGGTCACGATCAATATAAGTCATGGGGCAAAAGGGAAGACGGTCAGGGAAATGCTCAAGAAGATGGGTGCTGCGCCCGGTGAAATGATAGCGGTGGGAGATTCTGAGGGAGATATCCCAATGATAAAAGTAGCCGGATATTCTATAGCGTTCAATTCGTCCAGTGAAAAGCTTTCAGAGATCGTTGACTACAATGCGACTACAAATGATTTCATGGAAGTCTGCAAAAAAATACTGGAAGTGTCAGGAGACTAGCATGGACAGAAATATTTTTCTTATTTTAATGTTAGCAACATTTGTGTGCTCGATATGTGTATCCGCAAGCTTCGGACAATCTGATCCCGAAGGCCGGATCTACGATGTTAAAAGAGAGCTGATGGTCAGGGACCAGATAGAAAAACGAGGGGTGAAAGACGAACGGGTTCTTGCCGCCATGCGAAAAGTCCCCAGGCATCTATTTGTCCCGCAAGCCATAAGGCATATGTCATATAACGATACCCCCCTCCCCATAGGCCTTGAACAGACTATATCCCAGCCTTACATAGTAGGTTTTATGACAGAAGCGGTACGGCCGGGCCCTGAAGACAAGGTTTTAGAAGTTGGCGCCGGCAGCGGATACCAGGCAGCGGTGCTTTCCGTTCTGGTGAAAGAAGTATACACTATAGAGATCCTGGGCCCGCTTGCTGAAGAAGCGGAGAGAAAACTAAAAGAGATGGGGTATGAAAACGTTTTTGTGAACCAGGGGGATGGATACAAAGGTTATCCTGAACAAGCTCCATATGATATCATAATGGTGACGGCCGCGCCTCCAACTATCCCGGAAGAATTAAAAGGACAGTTAAGAGTGGGGGGCAGGATGATAGTGCCGGTAGGTAAATTCTCTCAGGAGTTATATTTGGTGGAGAGGACGGAAGAGGGATATAAACAGGAGTCGCTTCTTCCGGTAAGATTTGTTCCTATGGTGCATGGTATAAAGGAAAGGTAACAGCAGGAATGGACCTAAAAATAGGATGCAGCGGCATCCCTATGAATATAGAGGAATACGTGAAGAAGTTCAGAGCGGTTGAGCTGGATGAAACATTCTATAATCTTCCAAGTCATGAAACAGCTCTGGACTGGAAAAAGAATGCACCAAAGGGATTTGAATTCATCCTTAAGGCAGAGAAAACAATTGCTGGTTGTTCCTTTACTCCAAGTGACGCATTGTTCCGCGCTTGGGAAATAACTGACAATTTGGCTGTTCTGTTGGATGTGAAAGTGATCGTTTTTGAGACACTGCCCGGATTTGTTTCGGATGAGACTAATAAAAATAACATGAAAGAGTTTTTTAGGTCGATCAATAAACGAGAGTATAAGATGGTGTGGGTTCCAAATGCGGGGTGGGACGATAAAGACCTAAAAACCGTTTGTGAGGAAAATGGGCTTGTGCTTGTGGTTGATCCTCTCTCGGAACACTTGGAATGCGGGGATATCCGATATTACAGGCTTAATGGCGGGGACAGTAAAGCTTTTAGATACAAGGGGCTTGAGCTAAAAAAACTGAGAGATCTATGCGAAGAGCAGGGGAAGAAGGTTCTAAGGCACTCGATCTATGTGTTCTTTAATAACACGCATAAAATGACAGATGCGCTCAGATTTGAATGGATATGTAAACATACGGGTCCGATAAGAGAAATAAGCGTTTCGTTTCTTGAGAGCCTTTGCGGCGAGATAGAGGGGAGAGAAGAATCTGAGAACGTTCAGCGCTTGAGCCGCGAAGCGGAGAAGATCGTAATGCTTATACTGCATACTGAATATGCCAAGGTTGATATAGATATAGAAAAAACAAAACTCAGAGATATGTGCAAAGAACTGTTTCCTGACAAGGAGTATCTATACGATATGATATACGGCCAAAGGTTCGATAGGTTATGGGAACAGTTCAGGGTGGAAGAGACAGAAGCATAAGCGGGCGGATCAAAACTGTCTGAAAGGAGACACGGTATGGGTACTTCATCCCCAGCAAAAGGTAAGGGTTCACTGCATCATCATTCGGCGGGGGCGTAGGCGGGGCCATACAACAAGCCTGTACCGTCTGAAGTTAACATTTAAGAAAGGACCGAAGTCTATGTTGAAAGAATTATCGTTGCATACGAATCTTATTCTCATGTTCGGACTTGTGCTTCTGGTGGGATATGTAGCCGGGCGGGTAGCAAATTTGTGTAAACTGCCTAAGGTGGCCGGGTATATTACCGCCGGCGTGCTTCTTGAGCCTTCAGTTTTGGGGATACTTCCGGCTAAGCTTATAGATCACTCAACCGCACTCAGCAATCTTGCGCTCTGTATTATTACCTATGCGATAGGCGGGTCACTTGATTTTAAGCGGCTTAAGGAGATGGGCAAGACTATTATAACAATGACTTTTTTCGAGGCAACACTGACGTTCTTTTCTATTTCCATCGGACTGTTTCTTGTTCTTAGGTTTGCCGGTCATTATTTTGGCATTGATATCCAGCCCGTGTTGTATCTCCCTCTTGCTATTTTAGTAGGCTCTTTAGGGGCCCCTACGGACCCTACTCCCACACTTGCCGTGAAAGAAGAATATAAGGCGGATGGTCCTGTTACTACTACTATCCTGGGGATAGGCGCCCTTGACGACGCCCTGGGCATAATGATATTCAGTCTGGCTTTAAGTGCCAGCAGCATTCTGATTGGAGCGACCGGAGGAGGGAGCCTGGCCGACAATATTGTCGGCCCACTCGCGGAGATCACGTTTTCGATACTCACCGGACTCTTGCTTGCGGTTTTTCTGCTTGTAACTGCCAGAAAAACAAATAACAAAGGCGTTATGGTGGCGCTTATCCTGGGAGCTCTTTTCACTTGTTTTGGCATAGCTCAGGCTTTCAAGCTGGACGCGCTCTTGTCCACGATGACCATGGGATGTGTTGTAGTGAACCTTGCCAAGGATAAGGATAAGTTTTTTATGTCTATACGCGATGACCTGGAGGAGACGGTATTTCTAGTGTTTTTTGTTCTTGCCGGAGCCCATCTTGACCTGTCGGTGCTGAAAAGTTCTTTGCCGATAGTGGCCATATTCGCCGTTTTTAGAATATTTGGTAAGTTTGTCGGGTCATATACAGGGGCGGTAATATCCGGAGCCTCGTCCAATGTGAAAAAATACACGGCCTTAGGGCTTGTTCCCCAGGGAGGAATAGTTGTGGGGCTTGCGCTTTCGATTAAACAGAATCCCGCTTTTGCGGGCATGTCCCTCATAATTCTTAATATAATACTGGGAACCACGGTTCTTTTCGAGTTTCTGGGGCCCTTTTTGACAAAGGTCGCCATATATAAGTCTAATGAAGTAGGGAAAGAGAACCAGGGCTAAGGGCAAAAAAAACAATCTATTCAGACTGTTTAGTTAGCTTTTCTTTTACCTTTCTTCTTTTATGAAGGGGGAGAGAAAAGCTATAAAAGACCCTTAAATCCCTATCTCAGTTCTCAAGTAAAGTATATCATGCAGAAAATCTTTGGCAACTTTTTGCATAAAAATTGTTTACATTAAATTGCCTAGGTGTTTGTTCTTATGTATACTTATACTATTGTACTCTTGATCTAGTACGGGCAAATACAAACCAGGGCAGGTTAATGGAAATATTGATCCTGACAAATCTAATAACACTTTTCATTTTCATTCTTTTTTTAAGAAAATTCCTTGATTATAGATACAGCAAAAAAACTTTCCATAGACTTATGGATCATATCAATACGGGATATTACAGGTACAGGTATTCCGATGGCGTGGTTTTGGCCGCGAACGATGGCTTTGTGAGGATCCTCGAGCTTGAGGTTCCTCCTAAGGATATCGCAGGAAAAGGCCTCAAAGAGCTTATGATATATATAAGCGAAGAAGGTGAGGTAAGAGATATGGTCAACAGGCAGAAAGAACTTAGGGATTTTGAATATCATTTTAAGACTCTCGGGGGAAAAGATAAATGGGTGATGCATAATTCTTATCTGGGGATAGACCCGCGAACCGGGGTCAAGGTGATAGAATCTCTGATAGAGGACGTTACTGAAGAAAAGCTTTCATATGAAAGAATGAAGGAGTCCCAGGAGAGATATAAAAAACTGTTTGTGAATTCAGGTGACATGGTAATGCTGTTTAGTTTGAGCGAGCTAAAGATAGAGGAAGTCAATCCTGTAAGTGAGGTAATAACGGGGTATGGGACAGAGGAATTTATAGGGAGGGTTTTTAATACATTAATACATCCATCGTATCGAAAAAAGTTTAAAGAGAGCCAGGAAGACCTTATGTTTAGAGGGACCTCCAGGCTTGATGCCGTTCTGGTGTGTAAGAATGGAGCATATAAGGAATGTATGTTTACAATGAGCGCTGTAGAAATAGAAGAAAAAAAAATGGTCATGGTACTCATTAAGGATATCTCGGAAAGGGCAAAGCAGCGAGAAGAGGAAAATAGAAGGAAGAAAGAGCTTGAAGAATTCTGGCAGGCATCAATGGAGCGGGAAGAAAGGATAAAAGGCCTTAGGACGGAGCTTAGAAGAATACAGCAAAAATTGGAGACAGAAAAACATAAAAAATGAACAATAAGGTAGAGCATCATAATGATGATTTCATAAGCGAGCTGGAGTATTATACCAGACTGCTGTATATATCATTCAAGACCCGTATAAGCATATTGTGCATTGGCATGGGAACTCTTGCTGTTTTTGGCAGAGTATATGGGCTGCACATTCCCAGAATGGTTATCCCTCTTTTTGTCGTGTGGTTCTTAACGAACCTGATATATGTAGGTCTTTTCAAAAACCTGCAAGGTAAGGGAAGAAAATATGTTGAATGGCTGAATCTAAGTTATTATCTCTTTGTGATAACTTTCATAACGATGCTGGTACACTACCTTGGGGGCTCGGGCTGGATCGCGTTCCTTTTTTATCTGGTAGATTTGATCTACGCAAATATATTGATGAACAGGCTCAAAGGAATGATCGTGTGCTTTGCGATGGTAATGGCATACGGAGCCTTGACCACCCTTGAATATTTCGGGATCATTCCGCGCGAGACGTCCTTTTTGCTGGCAAAAGCGCCTTATGAAACTTTCACCGCTTTTTTTGTTACGCATGTTGTAGGAGTAGGCGTATGGTTTTTCCTGGTATCCATCAGTTGTGGATTGGCTGCAACAATACAGGAAGAGCGGAGAAGAGGGTTACAGGAGTCAAAGAACAGGCTGCAGATAAAGGCTGATCAGCTTGAGAAAATAACAGTAGCCTTAAGAAAACAGGCCGCCGAAAACAAATATATGAAATCGGCGACCATGGGGTATATCGAGAAGAAAGAGTTTGAAACCAATCTTGTGAAAAAAGATCTTGAGGAACAGATAGGCAATTTGAGGAAGACGCAAAAGGCCATGTATTTTATGATAGAGGATCTTAACGAGATGAGCTCTCAGCTGAAAGACGCGAGAGATAATCTCGAGCAGAAGGTCAGGGAAAGAACAGATGACCTGGTGAATATAAGCCGAAAGCTTCACAGGAGTGAGCGACTTGCCTTTTTAGGAAAACTTGCGGGAAGCGTTACTCACGAAGTTAGAAATCCTCTGGCTGTTCTCAAGAATGCCGCGTATTATTTGGAGAATAAAATGCATGACCTTGGAGATGAAAAGGTATGCAGTTATATCGAAATAATAAAAAAGGAAATAATGATAATAGATTCGATCATTGACGACATTATGGGGTTTGCTCGGACAAAGTTGCCTGACTTGGCAAAAACATCCATTAAAGAAATATTGGAAATAGCAATAGATAATATAAATTTCCCGGACATGGTTGTTGTAAAGCAAGAGATAGAAGATGTTCCCGAGATCTGGTTGGATAAGGACCAGGTGATGCATGCTATCATGAATATAGCAAATAATGCTATAATGGCCATGAAGGGTAATGGGTCCCTGATATTCAGGGTTTTTGAAAAAGACGATGAAGTGTATGCCGAGATCGAAGATACGGGCCCCGGGATACCAACGGACGAGCGGGATCTGATCTTTGAGCCGTTATATAGCAGTAAACCCAAAGGTACAGGGCTGGGACTTCCCATAGCAAAAATGATGATAGAGAATCAAAGAGGCAGAATAGAGTTTTCTACTGAACTTGGGAACGGTACGCTGTTCAGCATGATTTTTCCCAAGACAAGAAAGGACAGGGATTAAAGTGAACGAAGAAAAACGAAAACTTGTTATTGCCGAAGACAACAAAGATCTGTGTGATATCCTGAAAACTATTTTTGAGGGAGAAGGATATGATGTGCATTTTGTTCACGATGGTTTTTCCCTGATCAGTTACCTAAAGGAAGTACAGGACATCGACGCTGTGATCCTTGACCTTATAATGCCGGATAAGGACGGGATAAGCATTTTCGACACAGTTCGGACTCTTGTCCCCGCATCAAAGCTTATAATCTACACGGGGTATACAAGTTATAGGCATTCCATTTTCGCACGGGAAGCAGACGCTTTCATCAATAAAACCGAGGGTGCTGAGAGACTTCTTGAAGTGCTTGAAGAGCTTCTTGGATAACCATCGCTTAAGAGGTTATTTCGACCTCGATCTCCGGGTCAAAGGGGTTTGTTCTTATCGCAAGGCTGAAAAGATACGGGTAGTCAGATTTAAGATGTTTCATGTAATCCAGCCATTCCACTACTATTAAGCCGTAAGCTCTCTTGATGTCTCCCGCGATATGCTCAAGATCGGCATCCGGTAACGTAGAGAGATCCTTCCGCAAAGACAATTCTTCCGTTAGATGAAATACCGACCACAAAAGATTTGTAAAAGAATCATGCTCTAGCAGATTGGGGTTTTCCAGGAGGGTTAGAAGAAACCTGCGCTTAGAGAGCAATATGTCTCGTAGCGGGGCAAGAGCTTCTTTTTTTACATTTATTATGTGGTTAAACGAGACCAATTGTTTTCTTGTTAAACGAAAATCCTTATCCGTCCATTTATTGTTTACCAGTAGGTTTTCTTTAAGGCCTTCCGCCGAAGAAGTAGATCCTGCAAGGCTCTTTATGAGAGATGAGCCCGCTTCGGAGAAAAAGACACCTATAACCATATTCATTTTTTTGAGCATGGCCTGTTTGTCCCGCTGGGTAAGGAGGCCATGGAGGATCATTGTTACGAGTAATACTTCGATGAAGAGGAAGGCGACATCCTCTATCAGATAGATGAAGATATGGTGGGCATCGTGAAAAATAGCATAGTGTATAAGATAGACTACCACCGAAAGCATGACCAGGATAAGCCCCAGCGATACCTGCCAGCTAAATATTCTTTTGAGTAAGTTTTTCATGATTTTGAGCCCCTGGTCCTCACGTTAGTAATCATGGCGGAGGGGAGAGGATTCGAACCCCCGGTCCGATAAATCGGACAATGGCTTTCGAGGCCACCGCATTCGACCACTCTGCCACCCCTCCGCAAAAAGTAAAAATTTCAAAGTATTGCTAATGAGCCTCGGTTCCTTATGTATCGCTCCGAGGGCTCGCACGGTATCGAGGCCACCGTATTCGACCACTCTGCTACCCCTCCGCAAAAAGTAAAAATTCCTAAGTGCTTCTAGTGGTTTATTTTACCAGATGATAGCATATTTGACCAAATAAAAGTAGTGACAAAAGAATAGGAAGTAGGTAGAATAGAAAGAGCCATATAGGGCGCGCTATTTATATATTGATGTTTCTCAAATATTGGAGAGGTGGCAGAGTGGTCGAATGCGCACGCTTGGAAAGCGTGTGTGCAGCAATGTACCCAGGGTTCGAATCCCTGCCTCTCCGCCATACATATCTAATAGGAAGACGATTTCAAATACGAAGTCGTCTTTTTTGTTGTAAGTCCTATAAAAATCAAGTGCTTGCGAGACAATACTACTCAAGAACAGTCAAGGTATCACTATGTCTTAACAGTACAGTTTTTGTGCTTTTGGTGGTGATTTGGTGGTGAAATCGTGGTGGTAATAACGAGGACTAACAAAAAGGGCAGAGAGTAAACGAATCTACGCCTCAAGAGAAGTTAGCCTTCCTTGACATGAACACATTAAGAGTTACAATAAGAGTAAGGCTCAATAATAACTTTTAAGGGAGGCCTTTATGTTACCTGCAGGACCTTTGATGATAGAGCATATATTGATAGAGAGAATGATCTCTCTAATGGATAAAGAGTTGGATGTTTAAAAACGAGAATAAAATACAAAAGGGGGGAGTTATGGGATTACGTGAAGAATATCGAAACAAAGTTGAAGCACAAATGCGCGAGTGGGACGCAAAGGTAGAGGAACTCAAAGCCAAGGCGGAACAGGCTAAAGCAGAAGCAAAGATAGGGTATCTTGAACAGATAGAAGCGTTGAAAGCTAAGGGAGATGTAATAAAAAAGAATATGGAAGAATTAAAGTCTTCTGGGGAAGATGTCTGGGAATCTATGAAATCGAAAATAGACCCTGCTCTTGAAGAGTTTAAAGGTGTTCTTGACGGGATAATATCTAAGTTCAAATAATAGAGTTTAAGAATATGAATGGAAGGTTAAAAGAGTGTGGGACCCAAAAAGCCGGATTGGTTTTAGGGCTTGGCACTGCTTCTGTGTTAGCACATATCGGGGATATAAATGGATAAAAGCAGCAAAAAACAAAAAATAATTAAAGGCAAAAGCATAAGTTTCGGGCATGCTATTGGAAAGGCATTTATATATAAAGATGTGCTTTCAAGGGATATCCATTATTACGGCATTGAAAAGAAAAATGTTAATAATGAATTAGCCCGCATAAAAGCGGTGTTTGGACAGGTTCTGACTGATATTAAAAACTTAGAGAAAAACGTAAAAGAAGAGATCGGGAAAGAACAAGCAGATATTTTCATGGTTCATGCAGAGATTCTTAAAGATCGAACGTTGTTGAAAGACATTGAAAAGGAGATAGAAGGTGAGCTTGTAAACGCGGAACATGCTGTAAAAAACGTTTTCAGGAAATGGACAAACAAATTCAAGGTATCCGAGAATGAAACGATTAAAAGTAAAGCGGATGACTTTGAAGACTTAAGCAGAAGGATTCTATGTTCTTTTATGAATTGTGACATAAATATCCTGGAAAACGTTCCTCCCCATAGTATTGTAGTAGCCAAAAGGCTTCTTCCTTCTGATACAGTGAGACTTAAAAGAAAGAATGTTAAGGGTATCATCGTAGAGCTGGGAAGCGATGTTTCGCATAGTGCTATTATATCAAGGTCTTTGGGTATTCCGGCTGTTGCGGGGATTGAGAACGCTGCAAACGTCATTAAACACGGCGAAAAGCTAATATTGGACGGATATAAGGGTGTGGTAATACAAGATCCGTGTGTTCAGAAACTTAAAACTTATAGAGAAATAATCCAGTCTAGGGAGAAGGTAGAGGCTAACCTTATCGCAAGGGCAAAGAGACCAGCTAAAACACTCGGTGGGGAAAGGGTAAAAGTTTATGCAAATGTTGCCTCTAAAGAAGATGTAAATGTGGCTGTTGAGAGAGGGTATGACGGCATAGGACTTTTTCGCGTAGAACAGGTATATATGGGCTCAAAAATATTACCCAACGAAAAATATCTTGTTAGAAAGTTATCTAATATATTA
>CAYWDJ010000024.1:6948-14899 GCA_964457005.1 uncultured Planctomycetia bacterium | reverse complement strand
TTAAAAACAACGTAATACTCTATTTTGAAGTGGTACTACAAATGGGGTAAGGTCAGGTACATGGGTATGCCTACCGTTCTATGACCCTTGATTTTACAGGGGTAGAGACAAAAAAGGCGACTTCGTGACTGAAATCGCCTTCATGCTTGGAACAGATGGTGGAGGTGCCGGGATTCGAACCCGGGTCCGCGAACTCAAACCACTGAGTATCTACATGCTTAGTCTACCTTTAGTCTTTTCCAGAAGTACCCAATAGACGGGATATCCCCTGGAGCAACCTTCTGATACTCATACAGTTAGAAGATGTCCCTGTATGAGTCCTTGTTAGATGGGTTCTACTAGTACGCCAAGGCGCTTACTAATGAACCAGTCCCAGCCATAGCTGAAACATTTAACGCGTCTGAAGCCAAGATAGACTCAGCTTCAGCTACTGGATTGTAGTCTGCGTTTATTTGTTTTTCAGGTTTTTTAAGAGGCCACCTGAAACCTCTGCATGCTGCCCAACGCTCCATAGAACACGTCGAGGCCTGTCACCCCCCTTGTAAAATCTGACACTACGACCGGCCTACTTTTGTGAACGGCCGCCTCCGTGCCTTTCAGGCTGCTTCGCATTCAGATTTTTCCAGAGGGGGAAACTTAGTTTCCCCCTCTAGGCATTTCATTCCTCACATAGTTCGGAATTCATTGTCACCCCCTTCAATTGGTGTGACAACTCTTATGCGAAAACATCCTTTATAAAAATTTGCTTATAAGGGTTTTTCTGTTCCCCTTCCTAGTAGGTATACCCCACGTAAAAGGAGAATTTTTTAAACGCTCATGCAAAATCCGGGCCTTCGGCTGGACTTCTATGTCAATGAACTTAAAACTTATAGCTTACTTATTTTTATGGCGCAGTGCGCGCTGCATTTCTCTATTCGCTTCTTTTTTCTTCAGGTCGTGGCGTTTATCGTAATGCTTCTTACCTGTTCCGATGCCGACCTCTATCTTAGCATATCCCCTTCGGAAATAAATTTTTATTGGGATAAGAGCTAAACCCTGCTGCAAGAGTTTCACTCCTATCTGCGTTATCTCGGATTTATGTAACAAGAGTTTCCGGGGCCTTACGGGATCCGTCTCTTCTCTGGAATATTCATACGGGTTGACATGCATACCATGTATGTACACTTCCCCACCCTGAACCTTACAGAAACTGCCCTTAAGGTTTCCCTTTCCCGCCCTTATTGATTTAACCTCATCTCCTGAGAGCTCCAGACCGGCTTCATAGGTTTTCTCGATTGTGTAATCCTTGAATGCCTTCCGGTTCGATATAACTATCTTCTTATCGGCCATATTTCTAACTTTATTATACCATAACTTTAATGTTAAATACAGGTGCCAAACTATAGCACCTAACGTCTACAATTGACGGTAACTTCAATTTATAGTATAATCCACTAAATATAATTGTCAACAAGATTTGCGGGCATGGCGGAATGGCAGACGCGCATGGTTCAGGTCCATGTGGGGGCAACCCCTTGGAGGTTCAAGTCCTCTTGCCCGCACCATATAAAAAAGGCTATCTTTCGAGATAGCCTTTTTTATATGATGTAAAGCAATCTACCACCGCTCTCCATCACCCCTTTGATAGCTTTTGTGTAGTTAGATCCCAAAAAAAATACTTAAAAGTCACGCCATTAAAACAGCGTTTTTAGTATTTTTTTAAGCTCTAACTACACGGGCAAGTGGGAATCTCGTCGCTTCGCTCCTCGATTTCCTCCGGGCGCCTACACCTCTCCCCCTTCCATACCGCCTTGACTGCTCGCACGGTATCGCTCACTTCGTTCGCGGCACCTTCTGAGCCCGCCTAGTAAGTAGCAGGGTGTCTCTCGCTTCGCTCGAGGCACCTTCCGTATCGCCTTGATAGCTCGCACGGTGTCCTCTTGCCATAAGCTATTGGTTACACTTTGAGGGACATCCAGAAGCGAGCCAGCATGGTCCCCACAGGCCAAAGGCCTGAGGGGTGGCGAGCGGATGGTTGAGTACAGATTTTACGCTGGGAAATCTGTACGTTCCCGAAAAGTATTACTAATAGCTTATGGCTGCAGGCATACACAATATTATTCCGCCCCTTTCTTGCTTTTGCCAGCCTGTGGTGGTATATTTCACATAAGAATAGTTTATAACTGTCAATTTGACAAGGAGGAAATATGAAAGCTTTGGGTAATCTTATTGCTGCCGCAGGAACAGTTCTTTTTGCATACGCTCTTGTTGCCAGATTTCTGGGTGAAAAAAGTATCATGGGCCTGACCTCTATCCCGGCACTTGGCGAGGGCTTCACCGCTGTCGGTGTTTTCTCAGCTGCAGCCTGTACACTTCTGGTCGGTATAGTTTTGATACTGAATTCTAAAGACTAGTTTGAATGTTTTGACAATAAAAGGGACAGCTCTACTTTCGTAGGGTTGTCCTTTTTCTTGTTTATTATCGCTAGATTGCCGCGTCGGCCTTCGGCCTCCTCGCAATGACATTAATCCCCTTCGGCCTCCTCGCAATGACATTAAGCTTCATTCGCCATTCGCAAGGACATTAAGCTTCTTTCGCCATTCGCAAGGACATTAAGCTTCTTTCGCCATTCGCAATGACATTAATCCCCTTCCACTCCTCGCAATGACGGAAGTTTGTTCGGGGCCGGAGGCCCCTCTACGCGATAACTAATGGGACACGAGCTCTATCCCCTCTTCTTTAGCGAGGTCTTTCCACTTTCCGCTTATCAATGTTGCAAACTCCATTGAAGCGTTCTTGTACCACGGAAATTTTTCAAGAAAGCTTGCTGACTCTATCGCCGGATGGAACGCGATCTCGGTCGTGCCTTCTTTGAGGCTGTTCAGAAAATGTTCCATGACCGTATCGGTTATACGACCGGAATGAAAATGGCCGAGAAAAACATCATTATGTTTGATGCCGCTTCTCTCCACCCTTGTTTGCGCATTCTTAGCAAATAGTTTAAGAGCGACATGCCTGACCATGTCTTTCAAAGAAAACTCTTTCCAGACAATACCGCAGGGTTCATCCGGGAACCGAATAAACGGAATATTAAATTCTACAGCCAGGTCTAAACAGATCTCCAGGATACCCGGAAACATATGAACATGTTCGTGACTATCTAAATGTGTAATCTCTAGCCCGGCACCTTTGATTTTCTCTACTTGAGCTTTGAATTCATCGTATATCCCGGTTTTGTCGAGCTTACCGGTCATCGCTTGAAGAAATATGTCTTTATATCCGGAGACAAAAACATCATCCTTCGTAAGAGGAGTGCAATCGCCCGTAATAACAAGATGAACACCTACCGTAGCCACATTAAGATCTTTCAGCATACTTACCGCGTCATCAAAACAGTCACCGCATGCCATAAGACTTGAGCCTGTAATAGACCCCGTCTCATAACACTTTTTAATAGCCTGGTTTATTTCCTGTGAAAAGCCGAGATCATCGGCATTGATAATAAGACGTTTCAATTCTATCCCCTTTTCAGAAGGATCCTGATCTTGATCATGTCCCTGAAAGTCGCCAGAATAACGGGCAACCGGGCGATATAAGATTTCCCGCCTTCTCTATTCAGAAAAACGAGCGGGTATTGATATACCTTTGCGTTCTTTTTTGCGGCATGTATAAAGAGTTCTACGTCAATAAAAGGGCTGAGCGATATGAACTCAATATCATCAATCAAACTGCGTTTAACAACTTTGTACCCGGAGTTTATATCTCTCACACTCAAGCCGAACAGCGTCTGGACCATACCGTTATAAACAAACGAAATAATCTTCCTGAGGAAGGTTTCGCCCTTTTTAACTTTACTGTATCCGGTGACTATATCGTTCTCATCGATCATGCTGAACGAGGCTTTTATATCATCCTCACCTACGGGAAGATCTGAATCCATGTAGACTATAACGTCCTTAGTGGCGCCCTTGAATCCCTTAGCAAAGGCTCCTCCAAACTTAGTGTTTTGCTGAAGACAAAAAAGCTTAATACAGGGATCTTTCTCAGCGACCGCCGTTACGATCTTAACACTGTCATCAGTGGAAGCATCGTCGGCTATGACTATCTCATAATCATCCGTCAATTTGCCGGCAATACCTTTGAGCATATTTATCGTGCGTTCGATATTATCCGCCTCGTTGAACATAGGCAAAACAAACGATACACTGAAATTTTTGTCCACTTAGTTTTCCACCTTATTTGTAAGGATCACATAATCACCTGAACGGAATACCGGATCTTCAATAAGTTCGCCCTTATGCCCTTTTAGCTGGCGATAATGCTTATACTGTGAAATGCCCCATACTTTCTTATCAGACTCGAAAAAGAGCATCATTTCATTATACGGATGAATGTCTACAATATCAACACTTCTAGTATAAAAGGCTATGCCTCTTCTATGATCGCATTCCCCCCCTATTAAGTCCCCCGGAGAAGCCAGTTCCTGGACCTTAATGGAAACAGCCTTACTGGATTCATATTGCTCGACAACCGGAAGGATATACGATGCGACCGGAACCAACATGACCAATACCGCCACAACTATGGATGCAAAAGCTATTCTTTGCTTTCCCCTAAAAAATAAAACGGCAGACAGGACACAGAAAAGTAAAAATCCTGCACCAGCTATGATCCCGCCTTTCAGGGCCATTGTACCGGGATATTCATGTCCCAACAAAATCGGAAGAGCTATTGCTCCGCCCAGAGCCGCTATCATCAGCAGAATATAAGAAAATTTGAAATATTTGCGCACATTAGGCGCTATCTCTCCTGATATACAGCATCCCTCCCAAAAGCGTCCGGTGACTATCGCCATAACAGGGAACAGCGGCAAAATATATGTGACAAGCTTTGTCCTGGATACTGAGAAAAATACAAATACGGTCAGGAACCATACCAGAAGGAACAATCTATCCCCCTTAAAAGACAATGACTTTATTTTGTCCTTTATCATATACCAGACAGCAAAAAGCAAAAACGCGCACCACGGGAAGAACCCGCCAAAAGCCACAGGAAAATAAAAGAACGGTGAATCCCCTATTCTGTGTTCCGGCTCCAGAAATCTTGTTAAGTTCCTGAACCCTATGAATTCACCCCAGAACTCCACTCCATGCGCCTGGCTTATGGCAAAATACCACGGAAAAGAAACTATAACGAACACTACAATAGACCAGAAAATGGGAACCTTACGAAGCTCTTTCCATTGTTTGGTAAAAGCTATGTACAAAAGCATAGTCATGCCGGGAATAAAAAGGCCTATTGGTCCTTTGGTCAGCACCGCAAGGGCCGCCATAACCGCGCTTGCGAAATAATGTATTTTCTTACCCGTAGTCCACCCGTTCACAAAGAACAATAGACAGTATAAAATAAAAACAGTGAGAGCCATATCAGTGACACATGCCCTTGATATCAGAAGATATAACGCGCATGTAGCAAGAATAAGAGCCGAAAATATGCCGCATAAAGATGAATATAATCGTTTGGCCAGAAAATAGACTCCAATGGCCCCAAGTATGCCGAATATCGCTGACGGAAATCGTGCGGCAAATTCTGTTACTCCAAAGACGATGTAACTCAGCATAACCAGCCAGTAATAGAGCGCCGGTTTCTCGAACTGAGGTTCACCGAAAATATGTGGAGTTACCCATTCATTCGCCACCAGCATCTCTCTTGATGTCTCAGCATAAAAACTTTCGTCAGGATCCGTAAGCGCCATGCCGCCTAGCGAAAAGAGGTATAGAAATGCCGTTACTATCAATATTATCCCGATAAATTTAGCATTCCTCATTAAGCCATCTCCCTCAATCTTTTTACCCTTTCCTCCGTCGGAGGATGCGTTGAGAAAAGATTCGCCATAAACTCCTTTGAAAAAGGACGAACAATGAATAAATGCGCTGTCTGCGGCGGAGCCTTAAACGGGCGCTTCGGAGCGGCATTCGCCAAGTCCTCAAGTGCCCTGGCAAGACTTTTAGGGTCCCGGGATATCTGGGCGCCTCTGGCATCAGCAGCGTATTCTCTGGACCTTGATATGGCCATCTGGACCATCATAGCGGCCAGAGGAGCGACTATACTAAGGGCAAGAAGGCTTATCAAATTGCCTCCACCCCTTCTATCTCTGTCAAAACCACCTAAAATAGCTGCCCATCTCGCCATATAAGCTGCCATCATAATAGCACTGGCCAGAGTTGCCGTTACGGTCATTATGAGCGTATCTCTGTTCTTGACATGTCCCAATTCATGGGATATGACGCCTCTTACTTCCTCTCTGTCCAGGACCTGTAAAAGACCACTGGTCAGACACAATGCCGCATGCTGCGGGTCTCTTCCGGTAGCAAAAGCATTTGCCGCGTCTATCTCTGCTATATATACTTTCGGGCAAGGTATTGAGGCATTAGCGCTCAACTCTTCAACTGTCCTGTATATTTCGGGATAAGTGTCTCTGGAAAGCTCCTGGGCTTTGTACATTTTTAGGACTATTTTGTCACTATACCAGTAGCTCACGCCGTTCATGACAATAGCTATCAGAAAAGCTATCATGACCCCGCGGGGACCACCTACAAGACCACCTATCCACATAAGGATAGCCGTCAGAACGACCAGTAATAAAGCTGTCTTTACGTAATTCACTTATCCCCTCTTATTATAAAAATGAGTTAAAACCTAGACTACATATAATATATAATAATAATTGGCTAAGTCAATGTTTTTATTATTATTATGTCTTGACCTTGACGTAGGTTCTTATATAATATATACTTATTAAAAATACTAGCTTGCATTATATAGCGATAACACGTTTGACGTTTTAATACCTAAAATTGGAGGAAAATATGAGGAAAGTTTTTATTCTGATCTTGATAGCCTGCATAATGTTGCCGCAACTTGCATTTGGCGGAGCATGGACGGTGCCTCAGAAAAATGTATGGGCACAATACACCATGAAATGGTCCGGAGCTAAATCCGCATACGACCAGGACGGTGACCCCGGAAGACTGGCCAGAGATGGTCGCGCCTGGGGATGGAGCATGGGACCGGAAGTACATGTCGGCATTACAGATTGGCTTAACATTGCCGGACTAATGGAATACAAAGCAGGCTGGTACAAGGAATACTCCAGGCCAACTGCTTGGGGCCCCTACTCTGTCAAGAACCACGGTATTACAAATGTCGATCTAGCCGCAAAGATACGTTTACTCGAGAAACCCTTGGTAATCAGCCTCCAGCCAAGATTCTCAATCTGGACCGATGAGTACGAAAAACTCGCACTTGAAGACAGAGCTGAACAACCAGGCTTAAGTGACCGTTCTAACGGATTTGAACTGCGTGTTCTCTTCGGCAAATTCTTTGACAAAAAAATGACAAAATGCTTTCCGGCATACGCGGGACTTGAAACCGGATATAGATGGAACAACCAGGGTTTTGCTGACCAGATACCCTTATTCGGTGAGATAGGATTCTGGCCGGTAAAATGGATGCTGATAAAGACAGAGATAGACTCTTACTTTGCTGCTAACCACACAGGCCCAAGAACTAAATCCTACGCCATATGGCGCATAGGGCCGGTCCTGCAGCTATACACAATATACCAGCTTTGGCAGGGTACGGACCTGTCCGCAAAGGAATTTACCAGTGATGTTACCAGAGCTTACAAATCTTTTAACATTGAAGCGCAATATGGAAATACTTTCTGGGGCGAAAATACTTCCCGCTCTCAGGAATTCATATTGAAAATGTCTGCACAGTTCTGAAGTACATTACATAGCTTATAAAAAAAGAGGTTACTGAAAAGTAGCCTCTTTTTTTGCCTCCACTCCCCTGCATAAGTTTAGATCCCGGGTCTCGCTTCGCTCGCCCGGGATGACAAGCAAGTTTGTTCCTCTCGCCCGGGATGACAAGCAAGTTTGTTCCTCTCGCCCGGGATGACAAGCAAGTT
>CAYWDJ010000024.1:0-6848 GCA_964457005.1 uncultured Planctomycetia bacterium | reverse complement strand
TGCTTCGTCTCCGGAATAACAATTGGAATGATGTGCTGGGGGGAATGTTCCCAGCGAGTTCCGCAGGACCGCAGGGCCGAGGACTGTTTCCTTCCCCCGCTACCAGATTATAAACAAGGGAGGGACCGGGATCCTTCTTTTAACCTTGATGGCTTGCACGGTTTGAGCTGGAATATTTTCCCCAGTGCATCGCTACAACAAAAAAGCCCCACAGGGGTTACCTGCGAGGCTTTGTATAGAGATTGCTTCGGCCTTTGGCCTCGCAATGACGATATTATTATTAACGTGTCTTATCCAACTCTTTCTGCATCGCCTCGTTCGCCGCTTTAAGTTCTTTAGCGGGATCCGCTCCCTTGAGTATGACCATCTGTATGGCATGATTAAGATGCCTGGTGCTGACGTCCCAAGCAAGCACCGGAGGCGGCCCCTTGGCATCATTAGCCTGCTGCTGAAGCACTTTCTTGAAGTTAGCGTCCATAGGAAGAAGCTTCCAGGAGTCTACATTCGGTGGAAGATAAGAATCTTCCGTCTCAAGTGACGCCTCATATATTTTTTTCTGGTTTTCAGGCTCGAAAAGGAACTTTATTAATTCCCATGCTTCGTCCTTCATCTTTGACTTCTTAAAAACTGCCAGCACTCCGCCGCCGATAAAGGCAGTTCTCTTTCCGGAAGGACCTTTAGGAAGCGGCGCTATAGCCCACTTGCCTTTTATCTCAGGAGCACCTACAGTAAGACTTATTATCTTCCAGTTCCCGGTTATGGCAAGAGGGTAATCTCCCGTCCTCATTCCCTGCTCAACAGGAACATGTGTCTTTGGCATACCGTTCAGGTAAAGCTTATTAAGGAACGTAAGAGCTTCAACAGCCTCCGGGGTATCTACCGTTACTTTAGTAAAATCATCATTATAATAACTTCCCCCGGCCTGCCATAGAAAAGGAGAATATCCTATCCAGTCAAGGGAACCCCAGTCAAGAAGTATGCCCTTGCCCTTTGCTCTCAGGTCCTGCAGCGTTTTTAGGAGTTCTTCCCATGTTTCGGGAGCTTTTGGTATGATATCTGTTCTGTAGTATATGATCTG
Source organism: uncultured Planctomycetia bacterium (assembly GCA_964457005.1). Lineage (GTDB taxonomy): Bacteria > Omnitrophota > Gorgyraeia > Tantalellales > Tantalellaceae > CAYWDJ01. The sequence continues at coordinate 5,770 of CAYWDJ010000024.1, read as the reverse complement.
TTCTGACATGTAGAAAGGAACACCAAAGACTTTATCTCCAAACTGTGTAGACTCCAATATTCCTTTAAAGATCTTGTCCTGGATATTTGTAACATCTTCGGGATATGCTTCCTTAAGATCTATAAGAGCGCCAAGCTCACCGAATTCCATTCCCCAGGTAAGCCCCATGGTACCTATATCAGGAGATACATCCCCCGCTATGGAAGTAAGATATTTGCTGTGCGCGTCTCCCCATGAAATAGCCTGACACAAAACCCTGATACCGGTTTTCTCCGTGAATGGCGCACTGATCTCCATTATTGTTCTGGCCTGGGCTTCGGATCCTACGAGCCACATCACGATCTTATTCTTTTTCTCGACCTCCCCACCGGTGCATCCCACAGTGCTCAAAGCCAGAGCCAGGCACACCATCAAAGAAATCATTTTCCTCATCGAAACTCTCCCGATTTTTACTACGCGTTAGCGAACAGGTCCTGCACAACAAGAGCTCCTGCCCCGACCGCGACAGTTTCATCTCCCAAACTGGTCGGCACTATCTTCACGACTTTTACGGATTCTTCATAAGCCCATTTTCTGACTGCTTTTCTAATAGCGGTAAAGAACAGGTCTCCGGCTTTTTCCACACCTCTTCCTATAACAACAACTTCAGGGTTGAAAAGATTTATAAGATACGCCATTTTTGTGCCAAGATAGTCTCCAGCCTCTTCGAGTATCTTCCTGCCAAGTGGATCTCCCTTTTCCGCCGCTTCGATCACGGTATTGAAATTTATTTTGTCAGGATCTCCTCCGGCAAGGTCCATTATAACCGTTACCTCTTCCGGGTTTTTCTCAAGATGAGCCCTCACCCCTTGAGGAATGCCCAGATCTAACCCCCTGGAACGCATGCAGCATCCATAATCATAACTTGCCCAGCATTTTCCCTCATCATGCTGGTCTCCCGGATGCGGAGGATTTATATTAAGCTCTCCTGCGCTCTTTGTAGAACCGTAGTAAAGCTCTCCCTTTATGACCAATCCGCAACTTGAGTCAGAACACATAAAGATGAGATTGTCGGCTGTGCTTCCCGCGCCTATACCTGACCATCTTTCACCAAAAGCGGCTAGAGTAGCGTCATGCTCTATTATTGTAGTTACCCCGAACCTGCTCTCAAGCTGACTTAACAGGTTAGTATAACTGACTATCTGCTCGTCTTCAACAGCATACCGTACCATGCCGCGATACCTGTCTATAACTCCCCAGATGCCTACTCCAATGCCTTTGACATCGTTGCCTGAGACCCCTGACTTTTCAATAAGCCTTTCTACAAGATCAAGTACCCTCTCGGTGAACTTCTCGAAAGATTCTTTTTCTTTTTTAACCTTCTCTTTCGCTACGACTTTACCCGAAAGGTCCAGCATTACGGCAACAATTGACGCGTCAATTGTAAGATGCGGAGAACCAAGGTCAATGCCAATGCTGTATCCATATTGACAATTTACCTTAAGAAGTTCAGGCCGCCTGCCTCCCGTGGAGATATCCAGGCCAACCTCGAAAACCATCTTACTTTTAACGTACTTACTTACGTAGTTAGATACCGTAACGATGTTGAGATCTGTTATTTTTGAGATGTCAGCGCGCGATATCTCGCCTCCTCTGCGTATCGAATCGAGGATGCTTAGATTCCGGCGCTCTTTCTCCGTAAGCCTGTGTTCTTTCACTATAAATTCCCTCATTGCTACTCCTTAGTCGCTAATGTGGTTACTATCAATTTTTCTACCTCTTAATGGGCTCTGAATACCATGCCTCGAGAACGTCCTGTGCCGGTTTGTTCTGGGGAGAGAAACCACGATTATATTTACCGCCCATATGTGTATTTGTTCCCCAGTACCACCAGTAAGTGCCATAGAACCATTCCTTATCCGCGAAAGAATCTACCAATGCCTGGTAATAATCTTTCTGCAGCTCGAGGTTAACTTCTCTCCTTGCAACGTGTTCCCATGGACGGATCGCGGCACCATCGGCTGAGTTACAACCGCATTCCGGGAAAATTACAGGTTTGCCTGTCTTTGTCTGGAACTCTTCTATTTCGCCCACCCACTTTTTCCAGCCTTCCATAAGTTCACCATATGTGGGAACCATCTTTTCCGTAAGAGGAAAATACGCGTTTATCCCGACATAATCCAGGAGATCCCAGAACCTTATATCCATGTATCGGTCCCAGTGGGCTGCATACACAAGAAGCCCTTTATACTTGCTTCTTATTTTACCGATCATCTCTCTCCACATATAGCCCTTTACTGTAACAGAAGTTGAAAGCTCCGTACCTATACAGATCATCTCAACCTTTTCCTCATTAGCTATCTTGACATAATACTGGACATAGTCAGTATACTTATCGAACCATTTGTCCCAATCAGATTCTTTTGCGAAGCCTATTTCCCCTCTCCAGCTTCCGTCTGCCTTATCTATGAGGTCAAGATGCAGCTTAAGCTGAACTTTCATTCCCAGTTCATGCGCCTTCCTTATGGCATGTCTTATGGAATCATCCGTGGGAGTCTTATCCGTTCTTGATATATCTAAAGTCCAGGGATTGGTCTGATACCAGGTAGTAAGAACACTTACCCAGTTTGCACCAAGGCCTCTTAACTTACCCAGAGATTCATCAGAAGATTCGGTTTGATAGGCATTAGCCGACCATGTAACATATCCCATCCCTTTCTGGAACTCGAGAGGATTGGCCTGCCCTCCCTGGAAACCCTTTAATCCAAAGAAAGCTGCAACACCTACCAGGACTAAAGCCACTACCACTACGCCCAATGGAAAACCTTTTTTGGCTACCTTGGCAGAGGTCTTCTTTTTAATTTCTTTTTTCTCAGACATAACATCCCTTTCCTTTTTTATTTTTCTTTTTATAAGTAAAGATCAACACATTTAAAAAACAAGTTTAAACTCTTACCATTAGATTTAAATAGTCTTGATTAAGAATACAAAAAAACCGCGGGGAAGGTAAACCCTCCCCCGCTAAAGTTTTATCTCCCAACCCTTACATTATCTATGTAGAAAACCCCGGTATATGCGGGTTTTCTGTTAGACTCTACCCTGATCGCGATCTTACGAATATCTTCAGCGAACTTTTCATCAGGAACGACCCTTTTCCAGTCATAACTTCCAGGCTCGATATTCGCTTCGATGGTCGCCCATTCACCCGGAATAAGCGGAACACTTCGGCTCATCTCAACAAATTTCCAGTTATCGCCGACAGTGATCACCATCTTCGCCTTGAGACCCATAGGTGCCCCTTCAGGCAGATATATATCCGCCATTATAACCCTGTACTGACTCAGGTCGAGATACTGCTGTATCTCGACAAGAGCGGTTGCCCACATGCCTCCAGGAAGATCAGTGTCAACCTTCATGCTGGATTTACCTTCTGTCGCAAAATCCTCGGACATAACAATCTCTTTTGCCAGGTGGTCCGTCTTACCCTGTGCCCACGCTGGAATTTCCCAGCCATCAAGGTCTTCTGTCTCAAAGCTGTAGAATGTTCTTTCTTCGGTGATAGGATCTGACGAAGGCATGGGCACTTCCTGATTCACAACCGCAGCTGCTTTTGCAGCTGCCTGGGTCTTGGCAGGTGCCTGTATCCCCGGGGTCTCCTGCTTCTGTCCACATCCTGAGAGAACCAGAGTCCCGGCTATCAAACCCAAAAAAACCGTTAAAATTATTTTACTGTAAGATCTCATCATTAATACCTTTCCTTTTTGTTTTTTACAAAATATCAACACTCAAAACAAGGGGTCAACCGTTTCTATTCTACAGCACCAGAGCCTGAATCCATAAAATACGGATCCAGACCCATCATGCTTACTATCATTGCTAAAAAGTTATAACTATTTTACAACTTTTATGTTGTCGATATAAACAGGTCCAGTGTAAGCTGGCTTGTTGTTAGAGTCTATCCTTATATCGACCTTTCTTATGTCTGTTCTAAAAGCATCATCGACCTGAATCCTTCTCCAGTCAATACTGCCCGGCATAAGATTAGCAGACAATGTCACCCACTCACCCGGTTTAATCGAATAAGCTTTGCTCATTTCGACCCACTTCCAACTATCGCCGACTGTGAGTATTATCTTGGCTTTCAGCCCTATCGGGGCATCTGCCGGAAGATAAATATCACATTCGAGTTTGGAATAATCCGTCCAGTCGAAATACTGCATTATCTCGATGATCCCACCTGTCCATCTCCCGCCTGGAAAATCGGTATCCATTTTAAGACTGCTTGTGCCGTTAGACGCAAAGTCCTCTGATACCGAGATCTCCTGCTGAACATGATCTGGTTTTTCATATGCCCAGTCGGGAATTTCCCAACCCTGAAGACCGTTCTCGAAATCAAAAAGAACTGCCTCGTCAGCATATGCCGCGCCTGCCAAGAACAAACTCATTAAAGCAATAGCAAGTACTAGTTTTTTCATTATGTGTCCTCCTTTGTTTTGATATCTATTCTACTATTTCAGCTGCAACTTCTTGTGTCCCAAGCGGCTTCAGTTCCTGTGAACTTGTACCTTTCTTAAGCCACTTCTTAAGAACCTCTTCACTCTTCTTACCTTTCACGGTAAAACCCAGCGGACTCCATCTGTCCTGCGGGAAATACTGCCAGATATAATATCCTTTGAACCATGCCCTTTTGCTGAGCGAGGCAAGAGTCGCCTCCAGGCAATCCGCCTGTTCCTGCTGATCCTCAACATTTGAGATCGCTACCCATGGCTGCTGCGCGGCGCCGTCAGCTGATGGATAACCTATCTCTGTAAGGATCACACCTTTATCTGTCAGTCCTTTTTCTATTAGCCATGCGTCTATCTCATCGGCTATCCTGTCCCACGCGGAGGTAAGGTCCTCCACTGTAGGATTGTTCTCCCCGCTTAAAGGAAAATACGCGTCAAGTCCGATATAGTCCATTCTGCTCCAGAACGGAACTTCCTTGTACTCTGTCCAGTTTGCCGAATATGTAAGCGTACCGGAGTAAACTTCCTTTATTCTGTCTATGACCTGGTCCCATCTAGCGGCCCAGGCTGAGAAAGTTGTAGCTTCAAGCTCGGTACCTATTGAGAACATCTCAACATTGTTCTCTTCTGAGAATTTCGCGTATTTTACGATAAACTCTTCATAGGCGTCGAACCACGCCTCTGAAGGCATGATATTGATCCTGGCTTCATCTGTCCTTGGGTCAACGTGAGGTTTGATCATAACCCTGAGGCCTATCTTATGACATGTTTCAACCGAATGCTTTAAAGCCTCTATGGTAGGAGTATCTCCCCCGTCCTTCTCGTCATTTGTAAAAATAACCGTTGAATCAAGATCTTCCTGATACGCAGGCACCATTATGGCTATAGTATCAAACCCTATGCCCTTAAGGTACGCCAGGGTAAAATCAGAAGCCGGCATGGCAAGTTCATCCGTCATCCACGAAGTGTAGACAACACCTTTCTGGAAGCTGTTCTCGCTAAGAGGAACTACATCCGCGGCGATCTGTTCAAGAAGGTTCTTTGCTTCTTCCGCTTTTTCAGTTTCATCGCCCTTGGCAAGATACTCGTCTTTGGTCATTATCGCTCCGGGGTTCTGGGTCTCGGGTCCGTATACCTCAACTTCCCAGATAGAAATTCCCCAATCCTCATTAACTCTCTTAAGCCCGACTATCTTTATATACCGGCATTTCACCGCAGGGAAAACAGCGGTCATTGTACCGCCCTGACCGTCGGTTTCATGGTAGGCCTCAGCCCAGTTCTGTCCA
>CAYWDJ010000023.1:0-15255 GCA_964457005.1 uncultured Planctomycetia bacterium | reverse complement strand
TTTCCATCTCTCCGTGGCTAAACTGGATGAGGGGCATCATGACAGCTGTAACTATGAGAACTACCAGAAATACGACTAATAGCTCTCCCAGGGTAAAGCCCTTTTCATTTCTCAATATATTTCTCATTTTAAGAACCCCATCGCCTCGCTAATTATAATATCAGCCATTTCCCGCTTGCTAATCCCTAAAAAATCGTTCGTTTCGCCATCTTTTTTCATAATGACAAAGTCCTTTTCCCCCCGGCCAAAAGGGTCTTTCTCCGCCCCTTTTGTGTTTATTACTATCATGTCCAGCTCTTTCTGTTCCATTTTGCCTTTTGCATTGTCCCTGGCATTCTCCGTCTCCAATGCAAATCCTATCTTTATTACCTGCTTGGAGCCCTTAATGCTCATTAGAATATCGGGGTTTTTTACAAAGGTTACCTCTAGATTTGTTTTCTTCTTTATTTTTTGAGCTTCCTCTGTTTCCGGCCTGAAGTCGCATACCGCAGCAGCCATTATCAAACATTCGCAATCCTTGACGCGTTCCCTTACCTCTTTCTCCATCTCCCTTGCAGTCGTGACGTTAACCGTTCTTGCTCCCCTCGGAGGAGAAAGATTAACCGGGCCGCTTATTAAGAGCGTCTCACATCCCTTACGGATCGATGCAGCCGCAAGCTCATAGCCCATTTCTCCCGTAGATCTATTTGAAATAAACCTTATGGGGTCTATTGCCTCTCGCGTTGGACCGGCTGTTATGAGTATTCTTGGATTTTTCATCTGTTTTTTTAACAAAAAAGGATATCAAAGATAAACCACCTATTCTTTGACATCCTCTGAAAATTAAACGTTTATTGCTTTTTCTGTTGCTGCCACTATGTCTTCCAGCGGAGCAAGGTGGCCTATGCCTTCCCGGCCGCACGCTAAATGTCCTTTTACAGGAGCTATAAATTTGTATCCTTTTCCTTTTAGATATTCTATTTTGTCCTGAACGATCGCATTGTTGAACATATTGTCGTTCATCGCCGGAGCCAGCAGAACGGGAGCTTTTGTAGCGCAAACTGTGCATGTTAAAATATCATCACAAATACCTGCCGCTAGTTTCCCTATTATATCCGCTGTTGCCGGGGCTATAAGCACAATATCCGCCTTGTCAGCCAGCGAAATGTGTACGGGCTCCCTGTTGTCGGGAAGGCTGAACATCCTGTCTACAACCTTGTTCCCGCTAAGGGTTTCAAGGGTAAGCGGCGTAACAAAATGTTTAGCGTCAGGGCTCATAACACACTGTACGGAAAACCCCTTTTTCCTAAACGCTCCAACAAGATCACACGCTTTGTAGCTTGCTATGCTGGCCGTAATTCCTAAAACAATATTCTTTCCCATCTTATTTTTTTCCGAGTTTCACTTTTCCTTCAAAGATTTCCATTATCGCGATCGATGTCACTTTTTCCTTCGGATCGGCGTCTACAAGTTTTTTCATCCCGGAATTGAGTTCCATTGCTCTAAGGGCCGCGACATTACACAGTTTATAGATACTTCCTATTTTTGCGACGAGCACGTCTCTAGGTATTTCTTTCATCTTTTTTATCTTCTCCCTGTTTTTGTAGGTTGTTTCTTTCGATTGTGATTATCTCTCTAAGCTCGGCCACCGCTTTATCTATCTCCTCGTTCACTACCATGTAGTCATATTCTTCAGCGGCTTCTATCTCTTTTTTAGATTCCTTGATACGAAGCAGCAGCTGCTCCACATCATCGGTTTTTCTGTCCTTAAGCCTTTTTGTCAGCTCTTCCGCCGACGGCGGCATTATAAAGATCCCAATGCTTTCAGGGAAGATATCTTTTACTCTTCGCGCGCCCTTAACATCTATGCTTAAAATTATATCGTTCCCTTCCGCTTGCGCTTCTCTGACCTGCTCAATAGAAGTTCCGTAAAACTTACCGAAGTTCTCTTCGCACTCGAGGAACAATCCTTTTCCCTGCTTTTCCTTAAAGACATCTTCTGTCACGAAGATATAATCGTCCCCATCCCGCTCTCCATCACGGGGAGCTCTTGTCGTATACGAAACAGACCTGGTGATTCCCTGCGTTTCTTCAATGAGCCCGTTAACCAGCGTGGTTTTTCCGCTACCGCTGGGAGCAGACACAATAACTATAAGTCCTTTTTTTTTCTCCGCCATTTTTACTCTACGTTCTTGATCTGCTCTCGCATTTTTTCGATTTCGCTTTTTACCTCTATCACCGCCTGGGATAGTTCAAAATTGCTCGACTTTGCCCCGATGGTGTTCGCTTCTCTCTGCATTTCCTGCGCTACAAAATCCAGCTTCTTGCCGGCTTCTTTTTTCGCGGAGGACATCGCGCTCAGATACGTCTTAACATGTCCGCTTATTCTGGTAATCTCTTCAGCAATATCACAGTTCCTCGCGAACAGAGCGACTTCGTCTTCAAGTTTCGATTTGTCTACCGCGGATCCGGTGGTTGCTTTTATTTTTTTCTTCAGCTCTTTTTTGAACTCGGAGGCTGTTTGTTTCTCGTACTTTTTTATCTTATTTACATTCCTGCTGATCGTTGCGAGCCTCTTTTTAAAGTCCTGCATCAGCAGCTTTCCCTCTTTCTCTCTATACCTTATCAAGCTATCCACCGCCGTCAAAAGCGCTTCTCGTATGTATTTCCAGAGCTTATCGTCTGTGTTTGTCGAAGTTGTTTCAACAACACCCGGAAAGCTTAACAGGTCTTTTATTTCTATGTCACCCGCTACCTTGAGACTTTTCTGCACCTTTTTTATCTTCCCGAGCAATTCTTTCGCTGTTTTTTCATTGATCTCGACGGTCTGCAGGCTCTTGCTCTCGCCGGAGGCTTCTCTGTTGATCCGGACAAACACTTTGCCTCTTGCCAGTTTCTTGTCGATGATACCTTTCAGTTTTTCTTCTACAAGGAACAGGCCATTAAATGGGGCACAGTTAATGCTTAGACTTTTATGGTTCAGAGATTTAACTTCAACCGTAATGGCTCCGTACGGGGTCTTTTCCGTCCCTCGACCAAACCCTGTCATGGATCTCAACATTAAGCCCACTTCCTTTGTTTTATCGTTTCCACCGGCTCAGTCACCGGATAAATATCAACTATTATTTCATCCGGAGCAAACCATAGTTTGATCTCTCTTTCCGCATCCTCAAGGTTTGCAGACGCGTGCATTACGTTTTCATAAACGCCCTTCGTGGTAATGCGACCATAGGCTCCTCGGATGGAGACAGAATCTGCCTCTTCGGGGTTGGTCTTCCCGCAGATCTCCCTGACCTTTCCTATGGCGTCTTCTCCCCAATAAACCAGCGCCATTACCTTCTTTTTGTGATATTCTCCGGTAATGTACTTAATCAGGTCCTCAAAAAACGGCTCATCCTTAAGCGCGCTGTAGTGTTCTGCGGCCAAAGTGCGGTCCACTTTCACTATCCTTGCCCCAACAATATCTAACTTGGTCTCAGACAGTCTTGTTAAAATATTGCCCGTAAGGGACTTTTTTAGCCCGTCCGGTTTGATTAATACTAATGTTTGTTCCAACATGCTCCACCTTCCTATTTATAAACTAAAACGATATAATATTAATTTAAGCGTCTAGATATTGTACCAGCAGAAAGAAAAAAGTCAATGTTTATACCCCTTTAGAAGATTACAACAAATTCTCCCTTTGGATTTGCCTCTTTAAAGCGTTCAATATGGTCGCTAACTTTTTCTCTTTTTACTTCTTCGAATTTTTTTGTCAGCTCCCTGGCTAAAACTATCTCCCTGTCGCCCGCTACCTCCAAAAAATCCTCCAAAAACTTCTTTATCCTGTGCGGGGACTCATAGACAACAACCGTTCTTTTCTCATCTTTCAGCTTTTCTATCTGATTTTTCCGCTTGGCCTTCTTGTTTGACAAAAACCCCTCAAAAATGAACTTGGCCGTTGGTTTTCCCGAGAGAACAAGCGCGGAGATAAGTGCTGTCGGCCCCGGGATCGTCGTCATTGGAATGTCTTTGGCAACACATTCCCTGATAAGAACGCTTCCGGGGTCCGAGATCCCGGGTGTCCCGGAATCGGACACAAGTGCCACATCCTCCCCGGAAAGAAGACGTTTTACGATATGGGGCGTCTTTTTGGCTATATTGTACGAGTGAAAACTTGTGCTTTTTGCTTTGATCCCGTAGTGATTGAGCAGAATATTTGTTCTTCTGGTGTCTTCGGCGGCAATAATGCTGACTTCTTTCAGGGTGCGAATGGCCCGGAAGGTTATATCTTCCAGGTTGCCTATCGGCGTGCTCACTATATATAAAGTGCCTTCTCTCATTGCTTTTTTGTGTGAACTATTCTACGGTTACTGATTTTGCCAAATTTCTGGGCTGGTCAATGTCATACCCAAAAGCAACTGCCACATAATAAGCCAGAAGCTGCAGTGGAATAACTACCAGGATAGGCGAAAACACTTCTTCCACCTTGGGAACAGGGATAACGTACTTAACGTGTCCCTCTTTAAGGTTCTTGTCTCCCTCGGTAACTATTGCGATAACTATGCCGCCTCTCGCCCTGATCTCCTGAATATTTGAAAGCATTTTTTCGTATGTATCGGACTGGGTGGCTATACACACTACCCAGGGATTCTCATCAATAAGCGCGATAGGCCCGTGTTTCATTTCGCCGGCGGGGTATCCCTCGGCGCTGATGTAAGAGATCTCTTTCAGCTTCAAAGCCCCTTCAAGAGCGTTCGGGAAATTAATGTTCCTGGCAAGATACAAAAAACAGCTTTTATTGTTCCTCGCTAAATAATATTTGTGAAACTCATGCGCGTATTTTGACAGGACATTTCGTTTCGAATGATATTGTTCTAAAAGTTTTTTGGCGAGAACCGGAACCCTTTTCAATTCTTTTAAGAGCTTCTTGTTCTCATTTTTTGTGTGGTGTTTCAGTTCGGCCATATACACTGTCAGCAAATATAGAATTGCCAGCTGCGCCGTGTATGCCTTAGTTGACGCAACAGCTATTTCCGGTCCGGCGTGTGTGTAAATAACCCCGTCCGCCTCTCTTGCAATTGAGCTTCCCAAGACATTACATATGGCCAGTATCTTTGCCCCTCTTTTCTTGGCTTCCCTTAAAGCCGCAAGGGTATCCGCCGTCTCTCCCGACTGGGAGATGACTATTACCAGCGTCTCTTTGTCTACCAAGGGGTCCCTGTAGCGAAACTCGCTTGAGGTGTCCACCCATACCGGGATTCTGGCGTATTTTTCTAAAATATATTTTCCCGTAAGTCCTGCATGAAAAGCCGTGCCGCAAGCAACGATCGTGATCTTTTTTATGCCCCTGAGATCTTTTTTTGTTATAGCCAGTTCGTCAAAAATGACTTTGTCCCCGGAGATTCTCTCTTTGCAAATATTCTTAAGGATCTCCGGCTGTTCAAAGATCTCTTTCAGCATAAAATGTGTATACCCGTGTTTTTCCGCCTGGGAAATATCCCATTTTATTGTTACTGATTTTTTGTTGAGTTTTCTTCCTTTCGAGTTAAACACTACGCACTTCTCTGGGGTGAGCTCGACAAATTCATCATTGTCGAGATATATTACTTTTTTTGTATAGTCCAGTATGGCGGGAATATCGCTCGCTAGAAAGTTCTCCCCTTTCCCCACTCCGGCAACAAGAGGACTATCTTTCCTCGCTCCGACAACAAGCCCCGGCAGGTCTTTGTGGAGAGCGACTATTGCGTACGACCCTTTTAATTCAAGGGCTGTAGCCCTAACCGCGGCGCACAGGTCTCCCTTATAGTGCTCCGAAACAAGGTGCGCGATAATTTCGCTGTCCGTGTCGGACCGAAATTCTATTCCTTTTTTCTTGAGGCGTCTCTTGATCTCTTGATAGTTCTCGATTATTCCGTTGTGGACGATGGCAATACTGCCGTCAAAATTAAAATGCGGATGTGCGTTCACATCATTGGGGACGCCATGCGTTGCCCACCGGGTATGCCCTACTCCGGCGGTTCCTTTTACAGGATGCTTTTTGATCTCTTCGGCAAGAACCGAAAGTTTGCCTTGTTTTTTTGTAAGAACTATCTTGCCATCCTGCTGGATAGCGACTCCCGCAGAGTCATACCCTCTATACTCCAATCGGGACAGGCCTTTCAGAAGCACCTTAGAAGCTGTCTTTTTACCCGTGTATCCTATTATTCCGCACACTTTAATCCTCCCCGTTCATCCTGTCCATGAGGTTCATTATGTCCGTCCTGGCACATCTGCCAACCAGCGCGGCCATGTAAAAAAGAACGGAAAACTGCCAGCACTCTTCGGGGCCGAGTATAAGTGCTGTACTGACGTTTTCAGCTTTTTCAAGCTTCTTCCTTGCTTTGTCAACCTGCCTTGCAAGAGAGCTTTCTTCCACCTCTATCTGTTCCAGGGCATTGTTATACTTCATGGAGGGGAATCTTATCCCTCTCATAAAAAAGAACATTTGGACAACGTCCTGCTCAACGTCCAGTTCTTCTTCAAACTCAAAACCTTCAAACTGCGGCATATTGTCCGGCAATACTATCATCGGCTTTTCTACAACTATCTTTCCTTTGCGAATAACCGTATGTCCAACGTTGACCGAAGATTCTGCCATAAAGACATACGGAACCGTTGTCGCCTCAAAAGTAGCCAGAGCCTTAACCCTGCCTCTAACGACTTCTGTTTTTTCCTGCGCTAAGTCCCACAGCTGTTCAATGTCCATGTTTTCCTCTCTGCCTCTAGAAGTAAGCGGGTAGCATATCCTGTAAACAAGATACGCTACCCGCTATATTTGTTCTTCTTTTTTATCATAAAAATGGCATCCCCAAGGGGATTCGAACCCCTGTCGCCAGAATGAAAATCTGGTGTCCTGACCGGGCTAGACGATGGGGACGCGCAATGCCTTTTGTCTAAGAGTGCACTATTCTACAAAAACCTTGTCTTGTTTGCAAGGGTTTTTTTATTCTTCTCCCCCTACGGCTTCTTCGGCCTCTTCTTCTTTCGCAACCACCTTCGCAATCGCTGTTAGCTTGTCTCCGGCCTTAAGGTTTATGACCCGGACTCCCTGGGTTGACCTTCCTACCTTGCTGATCCCGTTTGCGGCAACCCTCACAACCATTCCCTTTATAGAAATAAGCATGATCTCGGTGTCTTCTTTGACGCTTTTTATCCCTACGACCGAGCCATTCTTGTCTACTATTTTAAGATTTATTATCCCGCTGCCTCCCCTTGACTGCAGCCTGTACGCACCATATTCTGTCCTTTTCCCGAACCCTTTTTCAGTCACAGTAAGAAGTGTTCCTTCCTGATCGACCTTTACCATGCCAACAACCTTGTCTTTTGCTTTGAGAGAGATCCCCTTTACTCCCGCGGCGCCTCTGCCCATGGCCCTTATGTCTTTTTCTTTAAATCTGATCGCTTTCCCGCTCGATGTCGCAAGACATATCTCATCACTGCCGTCTGAAAGAAGAGACCCTATCAGCTCATCGCCCTTGCCCAGAGAGATCGCAATGATCCCGCCCTTTCTGGGGTTTGCAAAAGCTTCCAGTGGAGTTTTCTTTATCTTGCCAGTCTCAGTTGCCATAACAACAAAACGCCCCCCGCCAAAAGTTCTTACAGGAACTATCGAAGACAGGGTTTCGCCATGCCCGACTCCGATCATGTTCACGATCGGCCTTCCCTTTGTCCTTTTTCCTGCCTGAGGAATCTCGTGAACCTTCAGCCAGTGGAGTTTTCCGGCGCTCGTAAAGATCAGCATATAGTCATGCGTTGACGCTACATAAAGATGTTCGATAAAATCTTCTTCTTTAGTCTCTGCTCCGGTAACTCCCTTCCCCCCGCGGCGCTGCTTTTTGTATGCACTTACCGGGAACCTTTTTATGTATCCGGCATGGCTTACAGTGATAACCATATCTTCTTCGGCGATAAGGTCCTCAATGTCTATGTCTTCCGCCGCGCCGGTTATCTCCGTCCTTCTTTCATCTCCAAACTTGTCTTTTAGCTCCAGAGATTCGTCTTTTATTATCTTCATTATCTTCTGGTCGCTTGCTAATATTCCTTTGAGTTTCTCAATGATCTTCAGCAGTTCCAGATATTCGTCTTCTACCTTCTTCGTTTCAAGGCTTGTCAGTTGATGAAGCCGCATGGCAAGTATCGCGAGGGCCTGCCTTTCTGACAGCTTGAATGTTTTCATCAAACCTAATTTTGCAGCTTCAGGATCCTTGGATTTTTTAATAAGCTTTATGACCTCGTCAAGGTTCTTAAGGGCGATCTTCAATCCTTCGAGGATATGAGCTCTGTCTTCCGCTTTCGTCAGATCGAATTTAGTCCTTTTGATGATAACATCTTTTCTGTGTTTGATGAATTCTTCGAGAACCTCTTTTAGGGTGAGGACCCTTGGTTGTCCGTCAACGATAGCAAGCATTATAACGCCAAAAGTATCTCTCATCTGCGTATGCTTATAAAGCTGGTTTGTAACCACCTCGGGGTTTTGTCCTCTCTTCACATCAATAACTACACGCATCCCGTCCCTGTCAGACTCATCTCTTATGTCTGAGATCCCGTCTATTTTTTTGTTCTTAACAAGGTCCGCTATCGAGGTTATCAAGCGGGCCTTGTTAACCTGGTAAGGAATCTCATTTACGATTATGCTTTCCCTGCCGTTCTTTTTCGTCTCAACATGCACCTTCGCCTGCATCTTTAAAGAGCCTCTCCCGGTTCTATACGCTTTTAGGATATTGTCCCTCCCGCAAATAAGCGCGGCCGTCGGAAAGTCGGGGCCCGTTACTATTTTTGTCAAGTCGTCTATTGAACAATCGGGCTTGTCTATCATGTGGCAAATGGCATCCACCACTTCTGTTAAGTTGTGCGGCGGAATGTTCGTCGCCATTCCGACGGCAATCCCGCTGGAGCCGTTCAAGAGAAGATTTGGCAGAACAGAGGGCAACACTTCCGGCTCTTGAAGCGATCCGTCAAAGTTTGGTCTCCATCCAACTGTCTTTTTTTCTATGTCCTGCAGCAGGCTTTCTGTTATGCGATGAGTTCTCGCCTCCGTGTAACGCATGGCAGCAGCCGAGTCGCCGTCTACCGACCCAAAGTTCCCCTGCCCGTTGATCAAGGGATATCTCAGAGAAAAGTCCTGTACCATCCTTACAAGCGCGTCATACACAGCGGAGTCTCCGTGCGGGTGATACTTACCAAGAACTTCACCGACTATTCTTGCGCATTTTTTATACGACTTGTTATAGGTTATTCCCATATCCTTCATCGCATAAAGGATTCTTCTGTGAACCGGCTTAAGCCCGTCCCTGACGTCGGGAAGCGCTCTTCCAACGATAACGCTCATTGAATAGTTGATATAAGAGATCTTCATCTCTTCTTCGATGTGTATCGGTATGATCTTTTCATTTTGTGTATACATATTTCTCCTGACTTTATCTGTGCTTTTTAATTAAAAATACAGAATTAAAAATACAAAATACAAATTATAAATGAAACCCTTTTATCTTCCCTATCTCCCCGCTCAAGCCCTCTCCCTACACCAATTTTTCCTTTTAGATTTTTCCTTCTTACTATATGTCCAAGTTCTTGACGTCTTTAGAGTGTTCTATGATGAACGTTCTTCTGGCCTCAACATTGTCTCCCATAAGGATCGTGAACATTTCATCCGCCCCGGCGGCGTCTTCTACCGTTACTTTTTGAAGGGTTCTTCTTTCCGGGTCCATTGTGGTTTCCCACAGCTGTCCAGGGTTCATTTCTCCAAGACCTTTGTACCTCTGTATGGTCATCCCTTTTTCCCCAACCTTAAGAACATATTCCAGCAATGCTTTTAAAGAATATATTTTCCCGGTTTCGTCCGCGGTAAAAAGAGGTTTTATCTGTTCCTCGTCTTTCTTTTTATCCAGATACTTTTCCTCTTTTTCAGGAGCTTGCCTGTCATAATCGGCTATGTCCACCCCGAATTTGTCAATCTCCTTCGAGATCTTTTCTATCTCTCTGGATTCAAAGAATTCCTGCACTATGAACGTTGATTTCGGCACATCTGTCTTCTCTTTTCCTTCCCCTATCTCGGCGGTCTCTGCTGTTGTCTCCGCTATCTCGAGCTCTTTATCTTCCCCGTGATCCGCCTTGAGCTTCGCGAGGTCGTCATCGGAATAAAGATAGACATATTCACCTTCCCGCTTAACCCTGTAAATTGGAAGTTTCTGCGTCTTTTTCTGCCTAAGCTGCAGGTATTCGCTGAACTTAACTCCGCGTCTTTCTATTGCATGCGTAAGCTTTTCGAGTTTAATTAACAGCTCAAGCAAGTCTTTCAGTTTTTTTACTTCCGTTTCCGTCTTGCCTTTGCCTGTCTTGACCTCCACGTTCTCTACCCCTTGCTCAAGCAAGAACTCTTTCATCTCGAGTTCCGTATTTATATATTTTTCCTTTTTCCCTCTCTTAACTCTGTATAGGGGAGGCTGGGCAATATAAACATGTTCGTTTTCGATAAGGTTCTTCATTTGCCTGAAAAAGAAAGTTAGTATAAGCGTTCTAATGTGTGATCCGTCAACGTCGGCGTCACACATTATGATTATTTTTCCATATCTTATTTTTTCTACATTGAAATCCTCTCCGATGCCGGCCCCGATAGCCATAACCAAGGTTTTGATCTCATTGTTATTGAGAACCTGGTTTATTCTCGCTTTTTCCACATTAAGTATTTTCCCCTTCAGCGGAAGTATTGCCTGGTACCGCCTGTCTCGTCCCTGTTTTGCTGAACCTCCGGCAGAATCTCCCTCAACCACATAGAGCTCCGTAATAGAGGCCTCTCTTTCCGAACAGTCCGCGAGTTTCCCGGGGAGAGTTCCGCTTTCAAGCACCCCTTTTCTCCGGGTAAGGTCTCTTGCTTTCCTGGCAGCGTCCCTGGCGCGTGCGGCCATTACCGCTTTCTTAACAACGCTATTAGCTATTGTGGGGTTTTCTTCAAGGTAGCTTCCCAGCATCTCGTTAACTACGGCTTCTACCATCCCCTCAACCTCGGAGTTCCCAAGCTTTGTTTTTGTTTGTCCCTCAAACTGAGGGTTCGGGATCTTCACGCTCACTACTGCTGTTATCCCCTCTCTCACATCATCGCCTGACATGCCCTCGTCTTTTAAGATGCCCCGATTCCTTCCGTAGCCCTTTAATGTCCTTGTAAGGCCCGACTTAAATCCAGTTAGATGTGTCCCCCCCTCTATTGTGTTTATGTTATTAACAAAGGTGTAAATATTCTCCGCATACCCATCGTTATATTGGAGGGCAACTTCAAGCTTAATATTGTCCATCTCTTTCTCAAAATAAACTATTTTCTTATGAAGAGGCGTCTTGTTCTTATGCATATGTTCTACGAAGGAAACAATCCCTCCCTGATAAAAGAACTCCGCTTCTTTTCCCTCTTCTCTTTCATCTTTCAGCCCAATTTTAACGCCTTTGTTCAAGAATGCGAGTTCGCGCAAGCGAGCGGCCAGAATGTCATAACTAAAAATAATTGTTTCTTGAAATATTTCTTCGTCCGGCCTGAAAGTAACGCTTGTTCCCGTTGTTTTTGTTTTTCCAAGAACCTTAAGTTTTGACTCGACTTTGCCGAACTTATATTCCTGGTGATGGACTTTCCCGTCGCGCCTTACTTCTACTTCAAGCCATTCGGAAAGAGCATTAACAACACTAACTCCAACTCCGTGAAGTCCGCCTGACACCTTATAGACCCTGTGGTCAAATTTTCCGCCGGCGTGAAGCGTTGTCATAACAACCTCAAGTGCCGGTTTCTTCATTTTTGCATGCATATCTACAGGGATGCCGCGTCCGTTATCTATAACCGTTACGCTTTCATCGGCATGAATGACAACTTCTATTTTGTCACAATATCCACCCATGACCTCGTCTATAGAGTTGTCTACAACCTCATATACGAGATGGTGCAATCCCCGCTTGCCCGTGTCTCCAATATACATAGCCGGTCTTTTTCTTACAGCTTCCATGCCCTCAAGAACCTGTATAGTGCGGGCATCATATTTCTTTTTTTCGCCCTTCTTTTCTTTTTTTCCCGCTGGTTTTTCTGGCTTTAAAGTGTTTTCTTTAACCATTATTATCCTTTCCTCTGTTTATAAAACTTTCTTTCCTAGTAATCCTCTAAAGATCCTACCCTAAATCGTATGTCATGGGGCTTGTTTCTCCCCTCATAAATATCATTAAACTTCTCTAAAATTATTCTTTTTTCAAGTGTGAGCCTATATAGCCATGTGGTGTTTTCCACAATAACCATGATCACTCCCTTTTTCATGCTAACAGGACGAGCGTGCCCTTTCACTCGCTCTTCAACCGCCCCTCTCCACGCATTAAGTACCTCGTTTCCTTTTTGTTCCGGTTTGGGTTCCCATTTCTGGATAAGCCCATCTAGAACTCCCCGCACATGCCTCACCTCTTTTTTTCTCATCATACAACCCCAGCCTTACATTGTAAGCTGCATAGGAAGCACCACATATGTGTACTCTTCCCCTTTTCTTATAACCCCGGGTTTGGTTGAGTCGTTTACCTCAAAGGTTATCTCTTCTTCTGTTAGACTCTTTAGAACATCTATAAGATACCTCGGGTTAAACCCTATGTCAAAATCATTATCACCGGTATAATCTATGTTGATCTCTTCCCTTGACTCTCCAAGGTAGGGTGTATTCTTTGAGATCGTCATTTTTCTTTTTCTTATATTCAGCCTTATTGCCATGGAATCCTGATCTGTAAAAATGCTGGCTCTTTTTGTTGCGGATAAAAATTCATCCCTGGAAACTATTACTTCCTTTTGCGATCTTTCAGGAATAACTTTTTTATAGTTAGGATACTCTCCTTCTATTAGTCTTGAGATAACAAAGCTGTTCGCGAAAGAAAATAGTATTTGGTTGTCGCTGAATTTTATTTGGACATCTCCTTCATCTTGAAGCATCCTCTTAACTTCCTGGACAGTTTTTGATGGAATTACTACCTCCCTGTCCACCAGTGTTTTTTTTGTTAGTTGCCGATTATTTGCCGCAAGGCGCCTTCCGTCCGTAGCTACTATGTTAAGATTATCTCCTTTTACTGAAAGAAGTATTCCATTTAATACATACCTTGTGTCATCTTTACTGACAGCAAAGTCCGTTAAATTTAACATTTCTCTTAAAACACTCTGTTCTATTGTTATAGAATCTTTATCTTTAAATAAAGGTAATTGTGGGAACTCTTCTTTTGGAAGACCAATGATCTTAAAGTGAGATTTCCCGCTTTTTATGGTTACAAAGTTGTTTTTGCGCATAGAAAGGTTAATATCGCTATTGTCCGGGAGAGACTTTATTATATCGAAGAATTTCCTTGCCGGGATAGTTATTGTCCCACCTTCTACAAGATCGACATTCAAGGTAGAACATATACCTAGATCAAGATCGGTTGCTGTAAGGCGAAGGGTGTTTCCCTCTGCCTCCAATAACACATTACTTAATATTGGTAAGCTACTTTTTTGTGAAATAGCATTTTGTACGATTTGTATACCTTCTAATAAGTCACTTTTCTGAATGTTAAACTCCATAACTTCCTCCAATAGGTCTGTTCTTCTGTTATGCTATTATGTTAAAACAAATAGTCGTAATAACAGTAGTAAGGCAGCACCCTTTTCTGTGGATAACTCCCTAAGTTGGTTTCAATTAATAACTTATGTCTTTTTCCCCTGTGGATATCCTTTTAGTTGTCTGTGGTTATTTGTGTATACCCCTCAGCGGGGTTATCCACAGGCCATACTAGATATCAACAGCTACTTTTTGATCTTCTTCGTTAACACCTTTAATATATTGTTCGTTTCCTGGCTATTATCACGTTCTTTCTTTATCTTGTCACAGGCATGAAGCACTGTTGTGTGGTCCCTCCCACCAAAAAAACCACCTATATCCGGGAGCGAATAGTCCGTCATTTCTCGGGACAAGAACATAGCAAACTGCCTGGGATAAGCGATTCCCCTATTCCTCTTTTTTGACTTCATTTCACTCACGGCAATACTAAAATATTCGGAGACCTCTTTTTGTATTAAGTCTATAGTAATTTTTTTCCCACCATCAGAGATCATTCCACCAAGAACTTTTTTTGCCAGATCAACAGTCATTGTTTCTCCGGTAAATTTAGCATAAGCCTCCACCCGAATTAAAGCGCCTTCAAGCTCTCTAATATTCGTTCGCACATGCTCTGCTAAAAAAAAGATAACAGTTTCCGGAACCTGTACTGCCGTGTTCTCAATTTTTTTCTTTAGGATCGCCATGCGAGTTTCAAAGTCGGGAGCCTGGACGTCAGCTACCAAGCCCCACGCAAAGCGGGTTACAAGACGCTCCTCAAGAGATTTAATTTCGTTTGGAGAACGATCGCTTGATAAAACTATCTGTTTATGCGAATCATACAAAGTATTGAACGTGTGAAAAAATTCTTCCTGCGTGGAATTTTTTCCGGCAATAAACTGGACATCATCTAAAAGAAGGATGTCCACGTTCCTATACATAGCACGGAATTTTTCAGTAGTTTTTTTCTGAATAGCGTTTATTAGTTGGTTGGTAAATTCTTCGCTTGAAATATAAAGAACTTTTGCTCTTGGATGGTTCTTTAAGATCTCATGTCCCATAGCCTGCATTAAATGGGTCTTTCCGAGGCCAACGCCGCCATAAAGAAATAAAGGGTTGTACGCTTTTGCAAGGTTGTCACAAACGGCCCGTGCTGCGGCGTGAGGGAAACGGTTACTTTCTCCGACAACAAAATCATCAAAAGTATAGTTTTCATTTAACCCGATCTTCTGGTATTGACTTTCTGGTAATGCTTTAGACCCCGCAAACACTGACTTTAACCACCCTCCCACGGGCTGATCCTTATCTTGTGCAGGATTTTTGGGGGCTATGTTCTTAACGGGAGTGCGGTTGGTTTCTGTCTCTTCCGGATTTAAAGAGAGAGGTTCTACGACCTCGAATTTTATTGAAAGACTTTTCCCCGCGGCTTGCTGTATTGCATTTTGAACGAGACTGAAATACTTGTCTCGTATCCATTTCTCAAAAAATTTATTCGGTACGCCAAGCGAGATCGAACTGTCATCCGAGGAAATAAAGTGTATCGTCAGGAACCAGGAACTGAAGACCTGTTCGTTTACTTCCGATTTTAATAATGATAAAGCTTTTGCCCAGATATTTTCCATAATGAAGGGTTTTCTTTGTAAAATGTTATCAACAAGCCAAACAACTTAATCCACAGATAAACCAA
>CAYWDJ010000022.1:10777-15287 GCA_964457005.1 uncultured Planctomycetia bacterium | reverse complement strand
TGCCACTCGACCTTGTTCTCTATAAACGAAACTCCGCATCCTTTGATGGTATGAGCCACTATCATCTGTGGCTTCCCTTTTACCTGCTTAGCTTCCTCAAAAGCTTTCCGAAGCTGTTCGATATCATGTCCGTCAACTTCGATCGTATACCACCCGAAATCTTCCCATTTTTTAGAATGCTCTCCGAGGTCCTGCACTTCGCAGCAAAGTCCGTCTATTTGTAGTTTATTACAATCGATTATCGCGGTAAGATTATCCAGCTTATAATGCGACGCTGTCATCGCCGCTTCCCACACCTGTCCTTCATTTGTTTCTCCGTCTCCCATAAGGCAGTACACGCGTGCATCTACCCCGTCCATCCGGTCGCCGATAGCCATGCCGTTCGAGATCGAAAGGCCCTGGCCAAGAGATCCGCTCGAGGCTTCAAGCCCCGGCAGTCCCAGTTGAGGGTGCCCCTGCAAGCGCGAACCAAGCTGCCTCAACGTTAACAGTTCCTCTTTTGGGAAAAATCCTCTATCGGACAGAACAGCATAAAGTGCAGGACATCCGTGTCCTTTTGAAAGTATGAATTTGTCTCGATCTTTTGCCCTGGGATCAGCGGGGTCCAAGTTCATTTGCGTATAATATAATGTGGTCAGAATCTCAACTGTTGAAAGCGATCCGCCGGTATGGCCCGATCCGGCCTTGTTCAACATCGTAAGAATATCGCGCCTTAGATCTATTGCTTTTCTTTTGAGCTCTTTTAGATCCGTTATCTTATTCATGCTTTCTTCTCTTCCTTCGTTATTGTTGTTTGTTTTGCAGCTTCTTAATTTTTGCTCCGATATTGGCATCTTCCGGGTTGAGCTTGAGGGCTTCAGTCCATTCTTTCTCCGCCCCCGCGAAATCACCGATCATGAAATATATGTCCCCCAGGTGTTCTCTTACCTCCGGGTCCTCCGGAAGGTATCGCGCTGCTTCCCTGCCTGTCTCCAGAGCTTTGTCAAGATCACCCAGCTTGTAATAAGCCCATGCCAGGCTATCAAGGTAAGTTCCGTTCTTAGAAAAATCTTCAAGCGCTTTTTTTATCAACTCGACCGCTTTTTCAAGATTCTCACCGTCTTCGACGTACATGTACCCGAGATAGTTGCATGCCTCCGCCGACGCTTTGCCCTCAGAGACAAGTGTGTCAAGAATCCTGATAGCCTCTTCCCGCTTTCCTGCTCTTTCGAACGCGGCAGCCAGGTAAAAACTGTAATTCGCGTTGTCGGGGTCCTTGTCTGAAGCTACTTCGTAATACTCCGCAGCCTTTTTAAAATCCCCTTCACTCCTTGCCAAAAAACCGAGCCCCGCATATATCCCAGAGGTTGATATCCTGTTGCGTAAAGCTTCTTTAAGAACGGCTTCCGCTTTTCCACTATCGCCTTCGGCGATATACATTCCAAAAATTCTAAGATAAGGTTCGGCTGCTTCCATATCCAGCCTCATTAATACCCTGTTCTGTTTCACTGCCTTATCTATTTGCCCGGTCTTGTAATAAAGATAGCTTAATCTTTCGTGGGCTTCTTTGCTGAACGAGTCTATCTTCGTAATCCCTTTGTACCGTTCTATCGCGCTGTCCGTACGTCCTGACAGCTCATCGATAAAACCCAGGATAACATTGGCTTCAACATACTCAGGATCCAATTCAATAGCTTTTTCAAGAGACGCCCTTGCTTTGTCCAGCCGTCCGAGCTTGCTGTAAATAACACCAAGGTTGAAATATATGAATGTATCGTCCGTTTTTAAGACCAAAATGCGCTCATAAACTTCGGCTGCATCTTCCAGTCTTTTTTGAATTATAAAAAGATCCGATAGAAGCGATAGAACTCTCAGGTTTTCCGGGTCTATCTCCAGCGCATCTTCATATGCATTCTGCGCTTTTTGAAAATTACCACTCGCCGTATGGACGACTGCAAGGATCAGATAGGCTTTAACATTCTCCGGATCCAGCGCTATCGCCTTCTCCATCGCCGTTTCCGCTTCTTCAAGCTTGCCTAAAACCAGCAGTCCTGACCCTTTTTTGATGTAGATCTCTGGAATATCGTCCCTAAACCGCAGGGCCTTTTGATATTCATCTACAGCAGTTCCTGAATCGCCATGATTGTCATAGATCGAGCCCATAAGATAATGGGCTAAAGCTCCAGATTGTCCCTTTATCGCAGGATCTTTTATCCTGGCTGTATCTATCTTGGTGTTGGCTGATCCCGCAAAAGAAAATGTGCTTAACACACCAGCGGTTGTTAACACAAAAAAGAAAAACAGTAAGGTGACGTTGGTACGCTCTCTCAACGTTAGACCTTCCTCTTCTTGTGCCTGTCTCTTCTCATACGCTTTTTCCTTTTGTGTCTTTTGACTTTTTTGATCTTTCTTTTCTTACCGCAAGGCATGTTTCGCTTTCACCTCCCCTTTATCTTCTCTTTTTGTAGCTGTAAGCTATAAGCTCTAAGCTGTAGTAGTTTTTATTCGCAAATTATAGCTTAAAGCTTACAGCTTATAGCTAGTAGATCACTTTATTCAGAGGATACTCTATTATCCCCTTCGCCCCTGCATTTCTTAAGCCAGGAATCAATCTTTTAACATCTTCTTCGTCTATTATCGTGTCTATATCGACCCATTCCGGATCGAATAGCTGTGATATCGTTGGGTTCTGCAGCGAAGGCAGAATAGACATTATCTTTTCCACGTCTTCTTTTTTTACGTTCATCTTAAGGCCTACCTTGCCCTCAGCAAGTATAGCTCCCCCTAACAGCATGACTATTGTATCTATTTTCTCTTTCTTCCAGGCGTCCTTTACAGACTCCTTATTAGCAATAAACTGAGTGGTAGATTCACATAAAGTCTCTACAATGCGCAGGTTATTTGCTCTCAAGCTGGACCCTGTTTCGGTAACTTCAACTATAGCGTCTATGCCCATCTTGCATTTAACTTCTGTCGCGCCCCAGCTGAATTCGACATCAGCTTTAACGCCTTTATCCGCAAGATATTTGTTGGTGACCTTCACAAGTTCCGTAGCCACTTTCTTTCCCTCAAGATCCTTTACTTCTTTTATGTCTGACGCTTCCGGTACGGCAAGAACCCAGGCAACGGGCTTCATGCTTCTTTTTGCATATACAAGTTCCGCTACACGCTCTACATCTGAACCGTTCTCTTCAACCCAATCGTTCCCCGTAATGCCGCAATCAATTATCCCGTCTTCAACATAGCGGGACATCTCCTGGGCCCTGAAAAGTACTACATCTATTTCCACATCATCTATATCCGGAAAATATGACCTCGACGATACTTTGATCTTGTATCCGGCTTTTTCAAAAAGCCTTACCGTAGTCTCCTGCAAACTTCCCTTTGGGAGTCCCAATTTTAATTTATTTTCTGCCATTTTTTCTCCAGCCTTATTATTTAGAGACACTTACCACGCAAAATCCCCTGCTACCCGGACGCACTCCGAGAGCGAAAGATTATAATATATAATATATAGAGTGTCAATTGTATATTAATATGAGAATATAGTCAAGAACTTCAGGAGGCCCCTATGTATGCAAAAAGGTTATACAGGCTCTTTCGAGAGCCAAAATACGCAAATATGCTTGTTTGAGGTCCTTACCGGTCGAAACAGCCCCGTGTTTTCTCATAAGTATAGTATTCTTACCGTCTTTTACATGTTCGGCAACCTTCTGGGCCAGATCTCCACTTCCCGGCTGGATATAATCGATAACCGGAACACTACTGCCTAGGATACAGTCAAATTCATATGAGATGTCTCTCAGCTCCCTTGCCTTCTCCGACGCGGCTATCATATACGGCGAATGAACATGGATGATCGCCCCTATTTTTTTATCCGCCTTGTAGCAGGCAAGATGGAAAGGGCACTCCGAACTTATTTCTTCATGCTCTACATCAACCTCATCTATAGAGATATTGAAAAAATCATTATGGTCCTGCCTGGACATATCAGCTCCTCTTTTCTTGATGTAAAGGACTCCGCCTACTACAGCGCTGATATTGCCTCCCGGGCCAATGACAAGCCTCTCGTCATGAAGGGCTTTCCCGATATCTACAAGTTCATTTAAAATTCCCATGTTCCTCCTCTATTCGACTCGCCGCACCTTAATTGCAATGTCCTCGGAAAAGTCCGGCAGATCAACCCGCAAGATCCCATCCATAGGCCTTTTCTCCTCTTTTGATGTCATTTTGCCTCTTCTTGTATCCCAAACTTCAATATTGTACTTTTCTTGATCCAGTTCCATCACATGAAAATAGGCACCCTTTATCTTTCCCGGGACTTTCTCCTTGAGGTATGTTTTCCAGGCAAACTCTCTGTTCTGCACCCAAAAAAGCATATCTTCGCCAACCTGCCACCCCAAACATCTGGCATTAGCGTAACTATCATCAATGTAATTGGTTAGGATTATTTTCTTAACGCTTAACCAGTCTTTTCCCGAGTTCTCAATAACTATTGTATGCTTTCCTTTTTTTATGTCAATCTCAATGT
>CAYWDJ010000022.1:0-10677 GCA_964457005.1 uncultured Planctomycetia bacterium | reverse complement strand
CCCCTGATCTGGGTATAGCCGGGTCTTTTGACCTTGCGCGCATTCCAGTCCACGCCATCAAGGAACAGGCTAAGGGCCTTGTAATGCGGCCATAGTTTATACGGCCTTATGTACGTATCCCACCACCAGTTCATCCCGCCGCCAAGCCCTCCGGATAGAGACGTAGCCCACAAATAATTATGCAATGCGGTTCCCTTCCCATCCGGATCATAATACTTGTCGTCTTTTGACCCCTCTATTCCGATTTCCGACACAAGAAAAGGTTTCTTATACTTCGCGGCATATTCCTCTGAAAGGAGGATAGCCGCTTTCACAACATCAGTTATACGCTGTCCGCCATAAATATGTTTTGTAATTATCCCTACCTCTTCAAGGTCCCAGACCGCGCCTTCATTAAAGATATCCCCCCACGGATATCCATTACTTGTCGTTATGATATGCCCCTGTGGATCTATTTCTTCCACATACCCGGCCATTTCTTTAACCCATTCGGCAGGCGCGTTATATTCATTCCAGAGTTCAAATGCCAGAATGTTAGGAGAGTACCCCCACCTCGAAACAATATACTTAAGTTTCTTCATGTAATATTCTTTTGCCTTTTCGGACTTAAAAAAATCTTCAGGCCCTTCGCATGGCCCACCATTTTTTTTATTGTATGGATTCCCTTCCCAGTCATTCTCTCCCCACGAACCTTCTTCAGGCATAAGACTGCCATAAGTATCTATGCACAGGAGAAAATAAATATTATTTGCCCTCGCCGCGTCTAACAAATCGTCTATCTTTTTTGCCGCGCTTTCATCAAAAACTCCCAGGGTTCCGGTTTCAAGGGGAATAGACCATTTGGAGATCCAAACGCGAGAAAGGTTACAACCGTTCTTTTTCATGTCGCTGAAGTATCTCTCAAACAGGCTTATGCTGCCCCCGGATGTCCAGGCAACATTATGCCCTATGCCAAAATATGGTTTTCCTGAATTAAAGACCAGATAATGATCGTTGTTGGGGCTTTTGCGAAGAAACCCGTCATTTTCATTTTTTATGGAAGTGAACGCGCCATCCCGGGTTATTAAAAATTGCTTATTATTTGTACCAACTGCTTTGTAGGTATATTTTCCCGTCTCGACAGGGGCGTACCTGACCTCCCAGTAGGAGGGGTTCTGCAACCTTGCAGTTTTCAGAAAGGCCGTGACTTTGACCTTTTTTCCGGAAGGCGCTATGATCTCTAAATAAACATTCAGAGATGGAACGCTGTTTCGTTCTTTCACTCCGTATGGAACCTTGATCCCGGCAATGAAAGGTTCATATCGCAAAACCTCCATGCTTACAGGGTTTACTTCAAGACTCTTAGCGCCGGCATCCCGCGAAAATAACATTATACCGGCTAAAAAAACATATATAATTTGTTGCAAAAATTTCATAATATCCTTTCTGTGGAATGTTTTCTATTATTGCACAGCGCGAGGATCTTGCGCAAGGAATTGATAAATTTCTTGTATGAAAAAAAATTTTATCTATAATAAGACTACAAAGCAAAGGAGATATATTATGGTAATGCGCATACTAAGAAGTAGAAAAGTGGCTAAGTGGGTGCTTATCGCCCTACTGATACTCATAATACCGGCATTTGTTCTTTGGGGCGCCGGCTCTATGAGCAAAAGCCCTTCCGCGATAGGGACTATTGACGGGCAGAAGGTCATGCCCAAGGACTTTCTGGAAAGCATGAAGGCCACGAGAATACAGATCCTTCTTTCTCATTACGGCAACTTTGAGAACATGAACAAAATACTTAAGAACCGTTCTATCATGAACCAGCTGGCATGGGAAAGGCTTATTATGCTGAAAGCTGCCGAAAAGAAACGCTACAAAGTCACCAACCGGGACGTTCTTGTTTTTATCGCATCTATTCCTCTCTTCCAGAAGAAAGGAACATTTGATAAAACGTTCTACGACTATATCCTGCGCAATAATCTGTCAATGGAACCCCGAGAATTTGAAGAACTCGTCCGTCAAAATATCATTATACAGACTTTTAGAAACGATCTACTAAAAGATCTCGCGGTTTCTGACGATGAGGCAAAGGAAAACTACGCACTAATGAACGACCAAATGGATTTTTCATACGTCTTTGTGGACAAAAATATTTTTAAAGATCAGGTTTCTTCCTCCGACAAAGACGCCGAGCAGTATTTTCAAGACAACCCCCGGTTCTTCTACACTCCGGAGAAAGCCGAATTTGAAGTTGTCGAGATCTCTTTCGAAGACGACGTAGAAAAATCATCGATCGAAAATCGAGTAAGAAAGATCTATGCCGCCCTTGTGACAGATCCCGAAAACATGGAAAGCATAGCAGCTTCGGAAGGATTACTCTATTCCTCTCCGGAAGCAATAACTGCAACTGAAATGATACCTGGAGTGACCTATACCCAGACCATTCAGGAAACTACAGCGGGGCTGTCTCAAGGAGAACTCTCTCCTCCCCTATCGTCAGGGTCCGGGAACGGAGAATTCTATATCATAAGGAAGAAAGGCACTATCGCGCCAGCACCTCTCCCTTATGCCCAGGCAAAAGACAGCATCGTCGAGATGCTGACAACTAAAGAACAGCTGACTCTCGCAAAAGAAAAAGCTGACACGATCTACCTCGATCTCTCTTCGGATAACATCTCTCTTGAAGATGTCGCGACACAATTGAACTCGAAGGTTAAGCCTACGGGAACTGTTTCCTATTCGGACTACATTGAAACGCTTGGTCCGGCCCAACATCTTATTTCTCTTGCTAAGCACAAAAAGAACGGCACTAGGTATCTGGAGCCCGTGCAAGTCCAGAACGGATTCATCCTTGTGCGAATAGACAAAACAACACCTGCCGACACAAGCAGTTTTAATGACACAAAAGAATCGATAAAAGCAACCCTGCTGATGTCAAAACAAATGAAGGCCATGGACGAGTGGCTTAGAAATGATGCTCCCCAGACAGAGCTAAAAAAACTGCAGCCTTAAAACTACACATACAAAAAAAAGAAGCTCGCCAAAACGGCGGGCTTCTTTTTTTTGTTACACCTTCCAGTTCGAAAATTTAACTATTCAAAAAATTTTTCCAATTCTTTCTTGAACTGTGATACATCTTTAAATCTTCTATATACTGACGCGAATCTCACATACGCGACTTCATCGATTTCGTAAAGCTTTTCCATAACCATCTGTCCGATAATAACGCATTTGATCTCTTTGTCCGCCTTCTTCTGCACTCCGCGTTCTATCTCATCTACAACCTCGTCTATCTTTTCCATGCTAATAGGCCTTTTTTCACAGGCTTTCAGAACCCCGGCTTTTATCTTTTCTCTGTCAAACCTCTTACGCGATCCGTCTCTTTTGACCACCATAAGCGGAGCTTCTTCAACATATTCATACGTTGTAAATCGTTTTCCACATTTCACACATTCCCTTCTTCTGCGAATATTTGTTCCCTCTCCACTCATTCGCGAATCAATAACTTTGTCTTCTGTATCCTTGCAAAATGGACATCTCATGATTTCATCACCACCAATTCTATGTTCGCTTCCTTTAAAAAGTTAAGTGCAAATTCGTCAGGGTACTCTCCCTCGACAACAACTTTTTTTATTCCGACGTTTATTATCATTTTGGCGCAGATGCTGCATGGCTGAATCGTTATGTAAAGAGTCCCTCCCTTGAGATTCACCCCATGGCGCGCGGCCTGTAAAAATGCGTTCTGCTCCGCATGCAGCGCACGGCAGATTTCATGCCTCTGCCCCGACGGAATACCCATTTTCTGGCGTAAACAGCCTACCTTGTCACAATGCTCAGCACCCGTAGGAGCACCATTATAACCCGTTGCCAGCATCTGTTTGTCTTTTACGACAACGGCCCCTACCTGCCGCCTGAGACATGTAGCCCTCGTTGCAACAAGCTTGGCTATACTCATGAAATATTCGTCCCAGCTGGGGCGTTTTAGCTCCTGGGGTGTCTTGGTCTTTTCCATATGCTTATCCCAAATTTTCCATTTCTTCTATACAATCCACATAAAGAGGAAATGATTTTAAGAATTCTGTTACCTCTGCTTTTATTTTGCCCAGGTTTGCGTCATCTCCGCAAACCTTTAAAGCCGCGTCCATATACCCGGCGACATTAACCATGTCAGCCTCTTTCAAGCCTCTTGTTGTCGCGGCAGGCGTTCCCACCCTTATGCCACTAGTAACGAAAGGACTCGCGCGATCAAAAGGAATAAGATTCTTATTGACCGTGATCCCGGCTTTATCAAGACATACTTCCGCTTCTTTACCCGTTATCCCGTTTGCTGAAAAATCAACCAGCATAAGGTGATTATCCGTTCCCCCTGACACTATGCGGTATCCCCTCTTTTCAATTTCCGTCGAAAGAACAGCCGCGTTCTTGACTATCTGTTCCTGATAAACCTTAAAGTCAGGCTGAAGAGCTTCTTTGAATGCGACAGCTTTCCCGGCAATAACATGCATAAGAGGGCCTCCCTGTATGCCGGGAAAAATTTCCGAATTAATTTTTTTCGCGAACTCTTCTTTGCAGAGTATCATCCCTGCTCTTGGCCCGCGAAGAGTTTTGTGTGTAGTAGTTGTCACAAATTCTGACACAGGAACCGGGCTTGGATGAACACCAGCTGCTACAAGCCCTGCTATATGGGCCATATCAACCATCAGTATGGCGCCCACAGAATCGGCTATCTCCCGAAATTTATTGAAATCTATGGTTCTGGGATAGGCCGACGCCCCTGCTATTATCATCTTTGGTTTATGTTCGAGAGCTTTGGCTTTTATCTCATCAAAATCCAGCTGTTCGGTTTCCTTGTTCACTCCATAGAAAACCATATTAAAATACTTTCCTGAAAAATTCTTGAAATGTCCGTGAGTAAGATGTCCTCCGCAGGCCAGGTCCATCGCCATAACGGTATCGCCTATCTCGAGCATCGCAAAATATACGGCCATATTGGCCTGGGACCCTGAGTGCGGCTGGACATTCGCGTGTTCGGCCCCAAAAAGTTTTTTTGCTCTTTCAATGGCAAGGTCTTCGGCTTTATCGACTACCTCGCACCCGCCATAATACCTTTTATAAGGGTATCCTTCGGCATATTTATTTGTCATCGTAGACGAAACCGCGTCCATAACGGCTCTCGAAGTAAAGTTCTCACTGGCAATAAGTTCTATTCCTTCGTTCTGTCTCTTTGTTTCATCAAGAACGAACTCAAAAATTTCTGGATCTGTTTTCTTTAAATGTTTCATTATTTCCTCTTTCTTAAATATTTTTTCTCAAGTTTTTTTATCTGGTCAACTCTCCTGGCGTGGCGGCCTCCAAGCGTGCGTGTCTTAAGCCATACCTCGACTATCTCAACGCCTTTTTTGGTTCCGACCTTACTCGCCGCGAGAACAAGTACATTGGCATCATTGTGCTGACGTGAAGACTCCGCGTCTTTGATCGAACCGCATAACGCGGCCCTTACTCCCGGAAGTTTGTTAGCTATCATCGACATCCCGATCCCAGACTTACAGATAACTATAGCTCTGTCGGCCTTGCCGTTAGACACCTGTTCCGCGGCATTAAAACCATATTCGGGATAGTCGCATGCTTCATCGGAAAAAGTCCCGACATCCGCTATCTTGTTTTTCTTCTTTTTAAGCACTTCGACTATTTTGTCTTTGAGCTTAAACCCTCCGTGATCTGCTCCAATAGCTATACGTTTTGCCATGTGTTTTCCTTAGTTCTGCTCTAAAAATCCGTCAATGGATTGTTTTACCATTCTGTATGTCACTCGGTAAAAAGCAAAAGTTCTTCCTATCGGGTCCGGGATAGCTATGTCTTCCCTCTCCGGATTGTATATACCCAACAGTTCGACCTTGTTTTCAACGTTATGATCCTCCGTAAGCACCTTCATCCTGTGCATAGGTTCCATTACCAGGATAACATCCGCCCAATCTATGATCTCTTTGCTTAATGGCGTTGACTTCAGGCCTTCCGTACTCACTCCGTCTTTTGAAAGGACTTTGATCGTCTCTTTTGACGGCGGCATGCCGTCAAAACCCAGAGTGCCGGCAGATCTTGCTTCCGCCTCGATCCCTTCCTCAGCAAGCCTGTGCCTCATGTATGCCTCTGCCATTATACTACGGCAGCTGTTTCCCGTACAAACGAAAAGAATATGTTTATATTCCATTGTTTAATCGTCATTGCGAGGAGCACAGCGACGAAACAACCTCTCTGTCTTGAGATTGCTTCGCAGGCCTTCGGCCTGCTCGCAATGACGGGGCTTATGCCCCTGTCCTTTTATTACAAATTTTTAAGTTTTTTGTTCTTAGCTTCGACTTTCTTTATCAGCTCTTTCTTGTACTCCACAAGCTTTTTAGCGACCTTCGCGTCACTTACACCTATTATCTGAGCGGCAAGTATTCCAGCATTCGTCGCACCGGCTTTGCCTATTGCAACGGTGGCAACCGGTATCCCTGACGGCATCTGAACTGTTGACAGGAGAGAATCAAGCCCGTCAAGCGTGCTTGTTATCGGCACGCCTATAACCGGAAGCGTTGTATGCGCCGCTGTAACCCCTGCCAAATGAGCGGCTCCGCCTGCTCCGGCAATGATAACTTTTATGCCCTTTTTCTTCGCGCCTTTGGCGAATGTCGCGGCCTTGTCCGGCGTACGATGCGCGGAAAGCACTTTTACCTCGTATTCAAGCCCGAACTTCTTAAGGACCGTAAGAGCTTCGCTCATTACGGGAAGATCTGAATCGCTACCCATTATAACACTTACAACCGGTTTCTTTTTCATCTCAAATCTCCTCATCCTCCGTCTTTGCGAGGAGCGCAGCGACGAAGCAATCTCTTTATGTTTCTCAGATTGCTTCGGGCACTCCGTGCCCTCGCAATGACGTATTGATTTTACGCACCAACACGTGCAATAGCTCTATACGCTATATCTTTACGATAGCGCATTCCATCAAATTTTATCTTTTCAACTGCCCTATAGGTATTGTCCACTGCTTCTTTTATGCCAACTCCCATACCGACCACATTCAGGACCCTGCCGCCGGAAGTAACCAAATGCCCGTCTTTTAATTTCGTACCGGCATGGAATACCAGCGCGCCCTCTGCCTCGGCCGCGTCTATTCCAGTTATTTCTTTACCTTTTTCATACTCGCCGGGGTATCCTTCGGAAGCAAGAACAACACAAACCGCTTCTCTTTCGTCCCATTCAAGCTCAAGGTTCGAGATATCTCCCTGCGCCGTCGCGTCTAAAAGCTCGACAATATCTGACTTCAGCCTTGCCAGGACCGCCTGTGTTTCCGGATCGCCAAAACGTACGTTATATTCCAGAACTTTGGGCCCGTCTTCAGTCAGCATAATACCAACATACAGAACACCCTTATACACTATTCCTTCTTTCTGTAATGCGTTGACCGTAGGCTTGACCGCTGTTTCCATTATCTCATTAAAAAGTTCGTCGCTCACAACGGGAGCGGGTGAGTATGCGCCCATCCCTCCGGTATTGGGGCCCTGGTCGCCTTCTAACGCTCTCTTGTGGTCCTGGCTTGAAGCAAGCGGAATTATGTTGTTTCCGTCCGTTACAACAAGCATCGAGGCTTCTTCTCCGGACAGGAACTCTTCAACAACTATTCTCTGCCCGGCGGATCCGAATATTTTTTCAACAAGCATATCTTTTGCCGCCCGTACCGCCTCTTCAACATCGTCAGTAACAATTACTCCCTTACCCGCGGCCAGTCCATAGGCCTTAATAACTATCGGCGCGCCACTTTCTCTGATGTACTGTTCCGCTTTTTCGAAATCATCGAACGTCCTGAATCCCGCCGTTGGGATACTGTATGTTCCCATAAGTTCTTTTGCAAATATCTTGCTTGATTCAAGCCTTGCTCCCGCATATCCCGGTCCAAATGTTTTTATGCCTGCCTCTTCAAGGTCGTCCGCTATTCCTACCGCAAGAGGAGCTTCCGGCCCTACCACAACAAGCTCGACATTCTTCTCTTTGCAGAAATCTATCACTTTCTGATTGTCTCCCGTATCCAGATCAACGTTCTCGGCATGTTTACCCGTTCCACCGTTTCCCGGCGCGCAATAAAGCGTTTCAACCTTAGGGCTTTGTTTTATCTTCCAGCATAAAGCGTCTTCTCTTCCGCCGGAACCAATTACCAAGATGTTCATCTCTCTCCTTTCTCCTGTCTTTGCGAGGAGACCCCTGACCGACAAAACAATCTCAATACGTAAAAAGATTGCTTCGGGTGCTTTGCGCCCTCGCAATGACGCATTATATAAGCTTAACTCGTCGCTGGCCCTTAACGACCTTCCCAATGACCCAACTATTGAGTTTATGCTTCTTAAGTATTTTCTGCGCCGCCAGGGCGTCTTTTTTAGCAAGCACCATGACCATACCTATGCCCATATTGAACGTCCTGTACAGTTCTTTTTCCGAGATATCGGCTTTCTGGAACACAAGGTCATACACCTTAGGCATTTTCCAGGAACCCTTTGTTATCTCCACCCCCACTCCCTTTGGAAGCGCGCGAGGGATATTGTCATAAAAACCTCCGCCCGTAATGTTGGCAGCTCCTTTTATCCTTACTTTCTTTGCTACATCCAAAAACTGTTTAACGTAAATGGTAGTAGGCTTAAGTATATGCTTGTGTTCTTTTTTGATAAAGTTCTTAGTGAAGATCTTTCTGACAAGCGAATAGCCGTTAGAATGAAATCCGCTAGATGCTATTCCCAGAACAACGTCTCCGGGTTTTACTTTTTTGCCGTCTATAACTTTTTTTCTGTCGACCACTCCAACGGAAAACCCCGCAAGATCATATTCACCCTTAGGGTACATGCCCGGCATCTCGGCGGTTTCGCCGCCTAAAAGCGCGCTGCCAGACAGTTTACAGCCCCTTACTATCCCTTTTATAACATCCTGCCATACGCTGCCCTCGAGCTTACCTGTCGCAAAATAATCCAGAAAGAATAATGGCTGTGCGCCCGAGCAAAGGATATCATTAACACACATCGCCACCAGGTCTATCCCGATAGTATCATGCTTGCCCGCTATCTGCGCTATCTTGAGTTTCGTGCCAACTCCATCGGTAGATGCCATAAGAAGCGGATTTTTGATACCGCTTTTCGAAGGATCAAAAAAACCACCAAACCCTCCAATCGAATCCATGCTTCCCTTGACCCTGGTCGTATTAACAAGGTTCTTGATGTTTTTTATCAGGCCGTCCGCCTTGTCTATGTCAACGCCGGCCTGCTTGTAAGTAACGTTCTTTTTCTTCGCCATTATCCCTCTATTCCTATGTTCTTGAAGATAGTATCAACATGCCTCAAGTGATACTCAAGGCTGAAACAATCTTCTATGTCTTCCGGTTTCATATATTGTGCTACTTCCTTGTTTTCAAGAAGCAGATCTTTGAATTCTTTTTCTCCCTTGTAAGCTTCAAGCGAAGCTCCCTGGATAATGTCATACGCTTCCAGCCGCGTAGCGCCTTTTTTTATCAGCTCAAGCATCACATGCTGTGAATATACAAGACCTTTCGATATCCCCATGTTCTGGAGCATTTTGTCCTCGTTCACTACAAGTTTCGCTACAAGGTCTTTCGCTTTACCCAACATATAGTCAAGCAGTATGGTCGAGTCCGGAACGATAACCCTTTCAACGGACGAATGAGATATATCCCTTTCGTGCCAGAGAGCCACGTTCTCTATCGCGGCAAGAGCATTTGCCCTCAGTATCCTGGCCATCCCGCAAAGCCTTTCAGAAATGATAGGGTTCTTTTTATGCGGCATACTTGATGATCCTGTCTGTCCGCTCGCAAAATATTCTTGCACTTCGCCGATCTCTGTTTTCTGCAGGCCCCTGACCTCAAGCGCTATTTTTTCTATGGTAGCCCCGACAAGAGCTATCATATTGAGATAATACGCGTGCCGGTCTCTCTGTATTATCTGGCTCGATACATACGCAGGTTCAAGTCCCAGTTTCTCACATACATATTCTTCAACGAAAGGATCAACATTGGCAAAAGTACCTACCGACCCGGAGATCTTCCCGACGGCTATGGTCTTTCTGGCGCTTTGAAGACGCTCAACATTGCGATCCATTTCCCTGTAATAAAGAGCCATTTTCAGGCCGAATGATATGGGTTCGGCATGTACGCCGTGCGACCGACCCATCATAGGAGTCTTTTTATATTTTATTGCCTTCTTTTTGAGAGCGTCCCGGACTTCTTCGGCATCCTTGATAAGCATATCCATAGCTTCCACCATCTGTATGGAGTAGCCGGTATCAAGGACATCGCTTGAAGTAAGTCCGAAATGCAGATATTTTGCGTCGGTCCCTACATATTCTGATACGTTTTTTATGAAAGCAACTACATCGTGGTTTGTGACCTTCTCGATCTCCAGTATCCTCTCGACATCAAGATCAGCCTTTTCTTTGATCACTTTTACGGCTTCTTTGGGAATAAGCCCCTGTTCCGCGAAGGCTTCACATGCCAGGATCTCAACGTCCAGCATCTTCCGAAACCTGTTATCATCTGTCCAAATTTTTTCCATTTCAGGCCGGCTATAACGTTTTATCATCACCCACTCCCTCTGTTGAGACAAAAATCCCCTTATACGCTAACTAATAGAGTATTTTTTATAACATATATAATAT
>CAYWDJ010000021.1:8583-16010 GCA_964457005.1 uncultured Planctomycetia bacterium | reverse complement strand
ATCCACTGCGTACCGTCCCATACAACATTGTAGCTCTTACCTATAGTAAGCTGATCTACCAAATACCCGACACCGTTATTTGTTGAGCTTGTCGTATATATGCCTGTTACAAAATCATTTATTATTCCCTGACTCGGGTGGTCGAGTATCTTCTGGCTCTGTCCCTCTGTTTGGGAGAAAAGGACCGTTCCAAAACCATCAATATCCGCCTTGCCGTCAATATTCTTGTCAAAGGCGGACGCAGTAGTCGTGGTATACACACCGGTGACATAGTCATTCACCCACTGTGTGCCATCCCATATCACATTATAACTTTCACCCACAGTCTCCTGCTCCCGCAATGTCCCGTAAACATCATTTTCTGAGACCGTAGTATATTTGCCGGTTACATAATCCTGGACAGTAGAGGTCTCTGGGTGTTCAATCTTCTTATACGATTCACCTACCGTTCTGTTCGCCAACACCGTACCGAAACCATCGATATCATATTCGCCATCATTATCGACATCAGCATCAGCATCAGCAAGGGTCTGATATGTTCCCACTGTATAGTCTTCATACCCCGTGCCGTTCCATACCCTATTATAACTTTCTCCATCTGTTTCCTGTAATACCAGAGTCCCGTACAGGTTATTGTGCGCTAGTGTCGTATAGATGCCTGACGTATAGTCTATAACCGTGCTTGTCGCAGGATCTTTTATCATCTTCTGTGAAGCACCTACGGTCCTGTTTACCAATACCGTACCGTATCCGTCAACATCGACCTTGCCATCATTGTCGGAATCCTGGGAAGTATTGGTTGAAGTTACATATGTTCCAACCGTGTAATCCTCATATGCCGTACCGTTCCATATCCTGTTATAACTTTCTCCCACAGTAATCTGTGACATGAGGGTGCCGTAGATATTGTTGTGCACATTTGTGGTATACACGCCGGATTTATAGTCGATTACCAGTGCTGAAGATGGGTCTTCTATCTTCTTCCAGGATTCCCCTATCGTTTCTGTGTCCCTGACCGTTCCGTACTCATCAATATTCGTTACTTCCGTTGTATAAAAACCTACCGTATAATCCTCGTATTTCACCCCATCCCACACCCTGTTAAAACTCCTGCCTACTGTTTCCTGCGAAACGAGGGTTCCGTACTCATTGTTATCCGCTACTGTCGTGTATCTTCCTGTAACGAACAGAGCGTCGTTCTCGTCTAAACGGCAACTCTCACCAACCGTGCCACTTCCTAAAACAATACCGAAAGAATCTATGCTGGTAGCCTCAGTAGTGTAGGTGCCCACAGTAAAAAGTCCTAGACCTCTTACCATAGTATAGGATTCGCCTTCAGTGTTCTGGCTGGTGAGAGTCCCGTGTATGTTGTTTATACCTCTGGTAATATAGCTTCCCTTGAGAACATCAAACTTACCTGTTCCCGCATTATAATTTCTTCCGCTCTGCCCCGCGGTTACTGTTTCCCGAATCACGCCGTATTCATCCACTTCCATAATTCCGACTCCAAGAGAAGATGCCCTGTCGCTCCTTACGGACGTAGTGTATCTGGCCGTTACAACCCTTGTTTCAAGCGTACCATCGTTATCCTCGTCCATATAAGTATAACTCATACCCCTTGTTTCCTGGCTTGAAAGAACGCCGAAGACATCGTATCTGGCATCCGTCGTGTACTGTCCGACAATGGCCTCATCCGGAGTCCCATAGAATTTATAGCTTTCGCCTTCGGTGACACTGTAGTCCTGGACGCCGTATTCGTTATAATGAGCGACTGTCGCGCTTTTTCCACTTATTCTGGTCGGGTCCTGTTCAAAATATTGCGTCCCGTTCGTAACAACCGTCTCTAGCGAGTGCTTATACACAGGATGATAGTTGTATGTGGTAACTCGTATGGGAAGCGTAGCATCCTCGATAGACGGCATATTCTTAATGTCGTACGTTGTGGTCTGATCTATACGGTTGTCCGAATGATACTGGTATTCCGTCCTGGTCATAGGAGCCAGCTCGTCCTCGGGCTGCTTGTAATGATAACTGTACACCTTGTCAACTATCTCTTCGCCCTTCTCTCCTACATACAGTGACTCCGAAACCTTGATCCCCAGCTGATTAACCGACTCTGTCTTTCTTAGCTCCACGCCTATAAATTTATTCTGATCATCATCGGGTCTCAACAGAGAATCATCATAATAGTAGAGAGTTGACTGCATAACGTTCTGATTTCGGTTAAAGGACTCATTGTAGTCAACTATTTCCTCTCCCTTTATCCTCTCATCATACAGAAACAGTGTCCGGCTCGTTCTGTTACTCTCATAACCTATAAGCTGCCCCTGTGCATCTGTCCCCGCATCATGATCCACAGACCCCCGGTATGAAACATTCAGGGCCATTCTATCACTTTCCGTAGCGGCCTGTGCCCTAATCAGGACACTCTCGTAATAATACACCGTACTACCAATGATGATATTATTCGTCCCATACCTTTCAACTATATCGACGACTTCCTCACCCTTAAATCGCGAATCATAATCATAGTAGGACTTGCTTAAAAGCTGGGTTGCATATTCGAAGATAACCCCTAGCGCGTTAGCATCTTTCAACCCTGGAGACAGATCTCCCCAATAGCTCACG
Source organism: uncultured Planctomycetia bacterium (assembly GCA_964457005.1). Lineage (GTDB taxonomy): Bacteria > Omnitrophota > Gorgyraeia > Tantalellales > Tantalellaceae > CAYWDJ01. Next base: position 13,382 of record CAYWDJ010000021.1, on the reverse strand, counting down.
CTCATGCTCATGCGATCATCAAATCCTGATTGGAAAGCCCTCTGCAGCTCTGACTCGTACAAATATACCGTTGTGTTAGTTATAACCTGGCTGGTGTTGTACTTCTCCGTATAGTCCATTATCTCTTCACCCTTTAGGCTCAGAGCTTCATCATAGTAGTAGTAAGTCACGCTACTGCGATTATTTATCTCGGAGTCTATTATCCCATCCGGCTCAGAATCTACGGCAGTAACGTCTATAGAACCGCGGTATGTTACACTACGGCTCATACGGTCATCAAATCCTGCGGCATCTGCTCTTGCTAGGTCTGACTCATACAGGTATACCGTTGTGTCGGTTACCTGCTGCTCAGAACTGAACTTTTCGGTATAGTCCATCACTTCTTCGCCCTTGAGACGAGCATCGATGTCGTAATATGTAATGCTAGAAAGCATCTCAAAGTAGTTATCAATTATCCCATCTAGGTCGGTATCCGCTCCATCAAGCACTCCGTTAAGATCTACGTCCTCCCCAACATCAAAAGTGCCATCACCATTCAGATCTTCCCCCGCATCGAAGATACCATTACCATTCACATCTTCGAAAATGACGTCAAAATTCCTATCCCCATCGATATCTTCATTGTAGATATCAAAATTGCCATCGCCATCAATATCCTCTACGCCCCTATCCATATGGCCATCGCGATCAAGATCATACAGATCAAAGGCTATCCACTCCATTGTATATTCACCGGTATTGCTGGTATACCCGGCTGACGCCAGAGCCTGTTCATCCTGGTCATCAAAATTTCCATCGCCATCAAGATCTTCAGTAAGATCCAGCACTCCGTCACCGTCAAGATCTTCCCCTGCGTCTAAAACACCATTAAGATTGACGTCTTCGCCAATATCAAAGGTACCATCACCATTAAGATCCTCTGTAAGATCAAGCACATTGTCACGATCTATATCCTCCCGGGTCATGTCAACAACCCCACGATAAGTTACACTACGGCTCATGCGGTCAATCGCCTCGGCTTCTTTAGCCCTCTTAAGCTCCGATTCATAGAGATAGACCGTAGTCGAAGAAACGTCTCCGCGTGAAGTATATTTCTCGGTATAATCCTGAACTTCTTCTCCCTTTATGCGAGTCTCGTAATCGTAGTATGTTATGCTGGCAATACGGAAGTTTGCCGAATCCTCATACTCATCTATCAACCCGTTACCATCCGCATCCGGCAATGTAACGTCTATATCCCCTTTGTAAACTACGCTGCGGCTCATACGACCATCGTATGGGGAATCTTCTGCGCGAAACAATTCTTCCTCGTACAAATATATGGTTTCCGAAACTATGTCACCCTTGGAGCTGTACTTCTCGGTATAGTCCATCACCTCTTCACCCTTAAGCCTATCTACCCCGGCTGAATCAGTAATATTGTAGTAGCTTATGCTAGCTACGCGAAAGTTTGAAAGATTTTCATAGGCATCTATCACACCATTTCCATCCGCATCACCCAGAATCTCATCTACGTCGCCGCGATAGGTAACGCTCATGCTCATTCGGGCATCAAATGCAGCGTCTTCAGCCCTGTCAAGAGTATCCTCGTACAAATACACCGTCGTGGTGGATATCGTCCCCCTCGAATTATACTTGTCGGTATAGTCCATGACCTCCTCGCCTTTTAGACGAGGCACCCCGGATGAGTCCTCTATGTTATAATATGTAACACTCGACAGCAGGAAATTACTCAAAAGCTCGTAAGCATCTATAACACCATTACCATCTGCATCCAACAAAGTTTCGTCAATGTCGCCCCTGTAGGTAACACTCATTGACATTCTGTCCTCAGCTGCCGCATCTTCGGCCCTCAACTTTTCGTCCTCGTAGATGTAAATTGTGGTTGTAGCTATGTCCCCGTTCGAATTATATTTGTCGGTATAGTCCATGACCTCTTCGCCCTTTAGTCGGTCTATCCCGTCGGAATCCACGATGTTGTAATATGTTGCGCTTAGAACGCGGAAGTTGGCTGCATCTTCATACTCATCGATTATCCCGTTACCATCCGCGTCAAGTTTACGTTCATCTATCCTGCCGCGATAAGTAACACTCATGCTCATACGATCATCGGCGGAAGCATCCAGAGCACGCTCTCTGTCATCTTCATAAACGTAGACCGTTGTGGTAGCAACCTGGCCTCTGGAATCGAACTTAAAGGTAAAGTCCATTACTTCTTCGCCTTTGAGGCGCGATATTCCATCTGCGTCGGTGATATTGTAATAGGTTATGCTGGCAACACGAAAGTTGTCATCTTTCTCATATTCGTCAATGAGCCCGTTTCCATCCGCATCCACCAGAGTTTCATCTATGTCCCCGCGGTAAGTAACACTCATAAACATGCGTGCGTCTGAAACACTGTCCTCAGCACGCTCACGCGCATACTCATAGAGATAGATGGTCGTAGACGTAATATTCCCCCTGGAATCATACTTATCGGTCCAGTCCATTACCTCTTCACCCTTAATCCTCATCTCGTAGTCGTAGTACGTTACACTGGCTATCTGATTCTCATACCCGTCTATTATGCCATCACCATTGGCGTCAACTCCATCGGCATCAACCTCTCCACGATAGGTAACGCTGCGACTCATGCGATCATAAGATTCGGCATATTTTGCCCTGTCAAGTTCATCCTCGTACAGGTACACGGTAGTCGAGGTTATCTGTCCTCTTGAGTTAAACTTGACAGTGTAGTCCATTACTTCTTCGCCCTTAATCCTCTCATACCCATCGATGTCTTCTATGTTATAATACGTGATACTTACGACTTTGCTCCGATACTCTTCTACGACCCCATCCGCAGCCACTTCTTTTCCATCGACATCAACCTCTCCACGATAGGTAACACTCATACTCATCCGATCATTCGGGTTTGCATCTTTTGCGCGAAGTTTTTCATCTTCATACAAATACATTGTCGTTGTCGTTACCTGCCCTCTCGAGCTATACTTCTCCGTATAGTCCATTATCTCTTCGCCCTTCACCCCAAGCTCTTCGTCGTAGTAGTAATACGTCACGCTAGCAATACGAAAATCACTCAACTGTTCGTAGTCATCTATGAATCCGTTTCCATCGGAGTCCAACTTGGTTTCATCAATATCCCCACGGTAGGTCACGCTTAATTTCATGCGGTCATAAGCATCGGCATCTTCTGCCCTCTTTAGTGTGCTCTCGTACAGATATACAGTGGTCGTCGTAATATTCCCTCTGGAGTCATATTTGTCGGTCCAATCCATAATCTCTTCACCCTTTTCTCTGGTGAGAAAGTCATAGTAGGTAATGCTATCTAAAAGATCCTCGTAACCGTCAATGAGGCCATCGCCATCCGCATCTACGCCCTGCGGATCGATCTGTTTGCCAAGGTATGGATACGTGCGGTAGGTAACACTCCGTGACATTCTATCGTCCAAACCTGTCTCTCCTGCCCTAAGCAGTTCTTGCTCGTACAAATACACTGTCACGGATATTACTTGCATGCGCGTGTTGTATTTGTCGGTATAGTCTGCGACCTCTTGACCTTTTTCCCTGTCCTCGTAGTCGTAATACGTAATGCTTGCCAGTTGCCTTTCATATCCGTCGAGAACACCATCGGCATCAAGATCAGATGTCTCAGGATCAATTTCTCCCCGATACGTAACACTGCTCGACATCCTGTCGCCACCTTCAGATGCTGATGCCCTATTATTCCCCTCGTAGTAATACACCGTGGTGCTGATGATATCACCACGGGAACTTCTCTTTATCATATAGTCAGCAGTCTCTTCCCCCTTGAGACGCTCATCTATATAGTAATAAGTAACGGACTTCTCCCTAGCATCGGCGTCTACCTGGCCGTCATCATCCATATCAAAATCTCCCCAATATGACACAGATTTCAACATAGGAGTCCGATAGTTTGCATCTTCCGCCCTCAGTTCATCTTCCCCGTAATAGTAAACCGTTGTCTGGATGATCTTGCCCCTGGCGTAATTTTCTGTATAGCTGAGAACTTCCTCCCCGGGCAGATGATGCTCAACGTCATAATAGGCAATGCTGGAAAGTTTATCCTTATACCCTACGAGAATACCGTCACCGTCAAGAGCGACATCAAGATCTACCTCCCCCTTGTAGGTGACCACCCTTTCTTTGGGTTCCAAGTATCCGTACTCGTCCCCTTCCAAATCTCCAGCCCGTTTGTCCCCTCTGTAATAATTTATGATCGTCGATGTGATAGTGCCGTCTTTGGAACGGTTTATAGTATAGTCAGCTATCTCCTTGTCCTTTTCGCCGATGAAATACGTCTCGGTTGTTATGTTGCCGGCTCCATCAACAAACGGGTCTTCGCCCAGGTCCAAAACACCATTGCCATTAAGATCTTCTCCCAAGTCCAAAACACCGTCGCCGTTAAGATCTTCGCCCAGGTCCAAAACACCATTGCCATTAAGATCTTCTCCCAAGTCCAAAACACCGTCGCCGTTAAGATCTTCGCTCAGGTCCAAAACACCATTGCCATTAAGATCTTCTCCTAGGTCCAAAACACCATTGCCGTTAAGATCTTCGCCCAGGTCCAAAACACCATCGCCGTTAAGATCTTCGCCGATGTCCAAAACACCATTGCCGTTAAGATCTTCGCCCAGATCTAAAACACCATCGCCGTTAAGATCTTCGCTCAGGTCCAAAACACCATTGCCGTTAAGGTCTTCGCCCAGGTCCAAAACACCGTCGCCGTTAAGATCTTCGCTCAGGTCCAAAACACCATTGCCGTTAAGGTCTTCGCC
>CAYWDJ010000021.1:1495-8483 GCA_964457005.1 uncultured Planctomycetia bacterium | reverse complement strand
CAGGTCCAAAACACCATTGCCGTTAAGGTCTTCGCCCAGGTCCAAAACACCGTCGCCGTTAAGATCTTCGCCGAGATCCAGAACACCATTGCCGTTAAGATCTTCGCCCAGGTCCAAAACACCGTCGCCGTTAAGATCTTCGCTCAGGTCAAAAACACCATTACCATCAAGATCTTCTCCAGGGTCCAAAATGCCATTGCCATTAACATCGTACTCAACATTTCTGGTATCGTAGTTTTTCATGCTCTTGAGGACCTTCCCGTCCGGGCCGTCCTCATAAGTAAACTCCTGTTTTGAAAGCATGCGTCCGGATTCTTTGTCGTAGGTTATCCTGGCAGATATCTTGTTGTCGTCCTCATCCCCCTCAAAGAGTGATTCTTCAATTAGGGTTTCCTGGCCTTTCCAAATGAGGTATTTCAGGGTCTTTTTCACGGCATCGCCTTCGTACTCATAATCGGTGCGAAACTTAGCCTCGTATTCGACGGTATCCTGGTTGAGAACATATCCGGTAAAAACCTTGCTGATCTTTTCAGAATCCTTCTCCCCGGCATACATGACGTGCTTTATCAGCCTCTCCTCCCCGGGCTTCTCCAAACCTTCGTAGCCTACCCAATAATCCAGCCCCGTCTTTTCTTCCTGCTTTTTCTCAGCGGGTTCTCGCCAATAGTCGATATTGATCGATGGCTGATTGGTCACATCATAGGTTTCAATGTCAGAAATGGAGTTGGATTCATCATACTCGAGGTCGTTGTAGTTGTGGGGATCATTTATGTCATCTGGTTCGGTAAGTGTGTAGTCAATGGGTTTACCGCCGCCGGATCCTTTTTTCTTTTTGAGCGGCATAGGCTCTTCGATCCCGCGAGACCTTCTCTGGAGCTGGACCATAAGTTCGTCTTTACCCATTCTCTGGCGCATAAGCTCTTCGTGCTTTTGATTCTGGCGTTTCAGGTAGCCTGGTGCAAAACGGTTGGACTGTTCATATTCACCCGAGGAGGGAAGAACTTCTTCCGCGACCCCACCCAGACGCTTGTATCTGTAGACGTCGGCAAATGAAAGCTGTTGGAAGAAAAAGACGAAGGCAATAAAAAAGGATATGGATTTTATCCATATCCTCTTGCGGCGATTCTGGTGCGCATCTATAAAAGCACCGGAGTGCAGATTTTCCGCTGCACTTAAATAAACATTACGCTTATTATAAATATTATTATTGTTTTCGGGTCTATGATCCGTTTCCATAACAACACCTACCGACCACCAGCTACCAGCACTTTTTTAATGTTTTCATCAATACTTTTTTAAACTCTTTAGCGTGCGTTCAAAAAAAAAGAAAATTACGTTGATTTTCCTTTTCCCTCTCTCCTCTACTACGTTATAAGTATATCATATATATATATAAGCGACAAATTAATTATCTAGCTTTTTGAAACTGTTACTAACAGCCGTTTTTTGCGGATTTTTGGCGAAAATTTGGTATTTTTTCCAGGCGATTTTTATGAAAAATATATGTTACTTTTTCATTTCTAACATATATAAACATCATCTTTGCACATCTTTAGTTACCATTTGGGAATCACTTGGGGCGGACACATTCCCTCGTAAAACATTCAATCTATTTTCTAGATTTTTTATTCCTAACGTTTGCTGCATAAAATGCTACCCATGTCTGAATTATCGCATGAAATCTGTAATGTGGAGTAAATTCCAAAAATGGTACTTAGTGGAGTATCTTTTGCAGTATTTACATTAAAATATGCTAAATTCCCATTTTTTCTATTTTTTCTTGGGTTTCCTGAAGTGTTTCAGCTTATGGATGAGCTGTGAAATAACACCAATGACGAACTTTACCAATCGCACAAAGTTTTTTGCTATATTTCTTGGCCGCAGGCTGGTCTTAATTATATAGCCAAACTGCTCAAATAGTGAATATATTGCAGGAACAAGCACCAAAGTAAGCGGCGTAGCGAATAATAACCCCCCAATAACCGTAATCGCAAGAGGATTCCAGAGATTTGATCCCTCACTTTTGTCCAGAGCCATCGGCAATAGCCCAAAAACAGTCGTTGCAGTGGTCATTAACACCGGTCTAAGGCGGTCTCTGGCAGCCTGAAGAAGCAATCGGTACAGGTTTTTTCTATACCCTTTAAGGGAATTTGCGTGGTCAACCAGTATGATTCCATTATTTACTACGATCCCGGCAAGCATCATAAGCCCTATGAGCGCCCCCATACCTATGGAAGTCTTAGTGATATAAAGGGCCCCAATAGCTCCTACCGTGGCAAGCATTACCGTCACCATGATGATAAAAGGCTGTCGATACGATTCAAATATGGAGGCAAGTACCAGGTATATCAGGATAATAATGATCACGATCGTGAGTAAAAACTCCCTCTGCGTATCCATTAAGGTCTGATAATCCCCTCCAACTTCATAAAAATATTCTTCCGGCAGCTTGAGATCGGACAATTCTTTATCCAGCAGCATAACTGCTTTGCCAAGAGGCAGAACACCTATGTTAGCGCTTACCTGTATCATTCTGGCCCTGTTTTTGCGCCATATTTCGCTGGGTCCGAGTCCATATTCAAAGTCAACCACTTGTTCGAGAGTTACCCTATCATCTCCGTGCTTTGATACACTCAGGTTGTGTATATCCTTTACCGTGCGCCTGTCCTTTTCTTTCATTCTGACTATAGTTTCTACCTCTGACGCTTTGGTGTGGAACATAGTTGCTCTCACCCCGCGGACTTTGGCATGCACAATATCACCTATGTCCCTTGTATTGAGCCCGAACTGCGCGCTTTTCTTCTTGTCTACCCTTAGATCCAGCTCCGGACGCCCCTCTCTCATTCGTATTTTAGCGTCAGTAAAGAACGGTATCCGTCCCATCCGGGTAGTCATCGCGATAGCGATCTCCCTTAATATGTCGTAGTCGTACCCAAAGATGTTTAATATTATCTCCTTTGTTCCGACTTCCTGCTCTTCTTCAAAATAGATAAAGGCCGGCTGGAGCCTTCCCACCTTGGGCCTGAGACTTTCAATTATTTCATTGATCGACCTTTGCCGTTTGTTGAGGGGAACAAGGCCCACATACACCTTGCTCGACCATGCCTCTACTCTGGAGGTGAACTTATCTACTTCCGGAACCTCCAGTAACATCTTTTCTACCTCTCTTACCGTTTCATCGCTCGCATCGAGTTTAGCCCCTGTTGGAAGTTCGATAAATATGGTGAACTGATTCTGTTCCGTAGTTCCCATGTACTCTTTCCCCATTGTTCCATAAACGTACATAGAAATGAGAAAAAGAACCACAGCAATAGAAATCATTATGAACCGTCGTCTAAAAACAAACAAAAGGGCCCTTTCCTGCGTTCTGTAGAACGGCATTAAAAACCCTTCTTTGACCTGTTGTGACCCGCCGCCTTCCTCCACAAGTTTTATCCTCGAACTCAGCAATGGAACTATCATTAAAGCGACAAAGAGTGATACGCAAAGACTGAATGTAACCGTCCAGGCTACACCTCCGTACAAAAGGCTCATAGACTTACTCACAAAAAGCATGGGCAGGAATACTATGATGGTAGTCAAGGTAGACGCAAAAATAACAACATTCATTTCCGTGCTTCCCTCTATGGCTGCCGGTATTCTTTCCATTCCCTGTTCGCTTTTTGTAACAATATTCTCAAAAACAACTATAGAATTATCAACAAGCATACCAACACCAAGAGCAAGCCCGAAAAGCGTTATAAAGTTTACCGTAAGGTCCATAATGGCTGGAATGAACATATTAGACAGTTCCATGAACCCAAACGTAATTATAAGCGATATGGGTATGGATACCGCCACTATGAGAATAGGACGGTGATGCTCTTTTGTAACAAGCATTATCATCAGGCCGAACAAAAGGAAATACAAAAGAACTACCGGCATAAGTATAGCCGCCAACAGACCCGCGGGGATAATGAACGCCGCCTTCTTCCCCAAATGCCCCATGAATAACATAAGGATGAATATGATCATAACGGCCCCGCGCAAAAGAGAGTCCCTCAGGTTGGATATAGATGACTTTATAAATGTAGACTGATTTTTCGTGACAATGATCTCTACATCCTCAGGCATCAGCTCTTTGATCTTCTCTATCTCTTCCATTATCGTTTCTGCCGAACGTATGGTGTTAGCTTTAGACTCCTTCTGCACATACACAGATACAATCGGTTTTACGTTGATCCTGGCATAACTCTTGGGCTCCAGATACGAATCCTTCACCTCTGCCAGATCTTTCACCCTTACTATAGACCCATCGGGCTTGGTAAGAACAGCTGTGTTCTTGATCTCATCGACACTTTTTATCTGACCAAAGGCCCTTATCAAAACTTTACCGGAGCCCCTTTCCATTTCTCCGGTTAATAGGTTGAGGTTGCTGGCCCCCAGCGAAGATATAAGCCTGTTGAGCGGGACGGCATAACGATAGAGAGCATTCTCATCGGCTTCAATGATAATTTTTCGTTCTCGCCCCCCCCCTATCTCTACATTAGCCACACCATTAATTCTCTTTATGCGTTCCTTTATGTTTTCATCAACAAGCTTTCTAAGTTCCTCCGTGGTACGTTTATGACTGGTTACGGCAAATATTACTATCGGCACATCCGTCTGAGAAAACTGTGCGATAATAGGTTTTTCTGCCTCTTTAGGCATTTTTTCTTTAACTTTAGCAAATTTTTCTCTCACCTCCATAGCCGCAAGCTGCATATCGATGCCTCTCTCAAAACTAAGAACTACTGTCGACTCGCCTTCTTTGGATATGGAAAGTACCCTTTCAAGGTGCGAAACTGTACTTATGGCCTCCTCAATAGGCTTTGTTACCATCGTTTCTACTTCAGTGGGAGGAATGCCTCCACGGATATGTATTATGACGCTTATCTGTCCGAACGAAATGTCGGGATAGAGTTCTACCGGAAGGCGTGTGAGTGCTATTGCGCCAAAAAGACATAAGGCCGAATAGATCATTATGGTAGTAACCGGCCTTTTTATGGAAAAGCTTGATAAACTCATACTTATCGCCTAATAAGTGCACAAAGCACCATAGAGTCAAAATACCAACAAGGCTTTGACTTTACGACACGATGTTACTGCTTTCATTTTTTCTTTGTTACAAAAGCAACTACTTTTTGTCTTATTTCGCTCTCTATAATAAAGATGGACGGAATTACCACAAGGGTTAGAAAGGTAGACACGAAAAGTCCGCCCATTACGCTTATGGCCATTGGCGCCCTTAATTCAGACCCTCTTCCTACTGCTAGCGCCATGGGAAAAAGTCCCAGTACCGTAGTTAACGCAGTCATTACGATCGGTCTGAGCCTTGCCAGGCTGGCCTCTACTACGGCATCCATTACACTTTTCCCGTTTTGCATAAGAATATTAGTGTAGTCGATCAGAACGATCCCGTTGTTTACAACAATACCTCCCAGCATAATAACTCCGAGAAGAGCGACAACATTTATTGAAGTACTGGTAGCAAAAAGAGCAAGTAGCACCCCTATCAGGGACAAGGGAACCGTAAATAAAATTATTAGCGGCTGTGTAAGCGATTCAAATTGGGCTGCCATTATCATATACACCAGGAGGATGGAAAGGATCAGGGCGAACCTCAAACTGTTGAAGGACTTATTCATTTCCTCTGATTCACCGGCAAGCTTTGCCACATATCCGCTTTCTATTTCAATGCCTCCCAGCGCTTTCTCCACATCCTCTACGATATCGGACATTTTACGGTCAACAACATTAGCCGACACCATTATGGTTCTTTCCTGACCTATACGCTTGATCTCACTGGGCCCCATCCCCTTTTCAAAGGACGCAACGGTTCCCAGAGGGATCATGCCGCTCGTAGGTGAATTCAAACGTATTCTGTATAGCTTGTTGTAGTCATCTCTGTCCTGTTCCCTCAATCTGACCCTAATATCTATTTCATGTCCTTTTTCCCTGAACTGTGACGGAATATATCCCCTTAGAACCATCTGGGCTAACCGCGCAAGATCTACGACCGAGATGTTATACAAAGATGCCTTATTTTTATCGACATCTATCCTTACTTCAGGGGAGGGTTCGGGAACATCGTCTTCAACACCAAAAATACCCGGTATTTTTTCGAGTTTAAAGCTGATCTCTTCTGCTATTTTTTCCAGAACATCTAGTTCTTCTCCCTTGATCTCTATTGTGATCGGCTTGCCTCCTCCTCCAAAGGCTCCCGATATAACTCCCTGCTGCAATGAAAACTCTATTGTTGCGTCATTAAGCGCTTTATCATCATCAAATTTGTCTTTTACTTCTTGAACAAAATCCGTAGTCTCTACTTTTCGTTTTTCCGCAAGCTCAACTATCAGCTGTCCCTGGTTAGCCCCTAGACGTTTCACAATGTCTTTTGCAGATTCTCCACTGGTAGACCCCACTATGGCACTTACCGACCTCACAAAAGGATATTTTCTCAGCTTGTCTTCCATTATGACCATTACTTTATTGGTCTCCGAGAGCTTTGTTCCGACAGGCATATCCACCCTCACAAGAAACTGCCCCTGGTCGGTCTTAGGCATAAGCTCTTTCTCCAGCAAATTGACTATGAACAAACTCGACACAAATATCGCTAGAACAATAATGAGTCCTATCTTTTTATGTTTCAAAAATTTTCGCAAATAACCCTCATAGCCTACAAGTATTTTTTTCCATTTCTCGCCGCCTGCGAATGCCTCAGTTCCCTTGGACGCCTCTTTTGCTCCTCCTCCAAGCTTACAGCTAAGCAGGGGAATAAGCGTGAGCGCTACCCACAAAGATCCTACAAGAGCAAACGTAACGGTAAAAGCGAGCTCTTTAAAAAGCTGTCCCGCCACACCTACAACGAATACCATGGGCAAGAATACCGCAATAGTGGTAAGCGTTGACGCCACAATAGCGTTTGAAACTTCTTCGGCGCCTTCAGTAGCGGCAACTTCCGGAGATT
>CAYWDJ010000021.1:0-1395 GCA_964457005.1 uncultured Planctomycetia bacterium | reverse complement strand
ACAATAGCGTTTGAAACTTCTTCGGCGCCTTCAGTAGCGGCAACTTCCGGAGATTTTCCCATTTCCCTGTGCCTAAAAATATTCTCGATAACAACGATAGCATTATCAACAAGCATACCAACACCAAGCGCCAGCCCTCCAAGAGACATCATGTTTATCGACAATCCGCCAAAATACATGAACGTGAACACTACCATAATGGAAATAGGGATACTCAGGGTTACGATCGCCGAAGACTTAACGCTTCTCAAGAAAAACAGCAAGACCAGAAAGGCCAAAACTCCACCCTGCAGCGCAGCGTCACGCACACCGTTTATTGCGTCCCTTATGAATATCGACTGATCGTATATGACCTGTACTTTTATGTCCGGGGGAAGGATCTTCTTAAGCGCAGGAAAGGTGGAACGTATACTATTGATTACCTGCATGGTGTTGGCCTGAGCCTGTTTCTGTATGGATATCGATATGTTCTCTTTTCCGTTAAACCTTGAGTAGCTGCTCCGTTCCTTGAAAGTATCGTTCACGATCCCTACATCTTTAACCAGAACAAGATTTGCTTCATGGCTTATTCCCCGCTTACCAAGGGACTCTTCAAAACTAAGGCGTTCACGATCGTCGTACACCTTACTTTTCACAACGACCTCTTGAATCTCATCTATTTTCTCAAATTCTCCGAGGGTCCTTATCAGATACTCATAAAAACTTTCCTTTATGGTCCCGGCGGGATAATTAAGATTGGCATTCGTTATCGAATCTGATACATCCAATATGGAAACATTGTGTGTCGTCAGTTTACCCTGATTAACTTCCACAACTATCTCTCTCTGCAAACCACCTTCAACACTCGCTGATGCGACACCGTCTATCTTTTCGATCTCTTCTTTGATAACATCCAGAGCTATCTGCCTGAGTGCAACCGGAGATCTGTTGCCCGTAACGCTTATTGTCATGACCGGGAGCTCGAACGGGTTAAATGGCACTACGAGGGGTTCCGAGGCATCCCTTGGAAGGCGCGCCTTTACAAGGTCCACCTTTTCACGAGTCCTTAACGAGGCAAAATCCATATTCTGGTCCCAGTCGAACTCCGCTATAACAAGTGAAATGCCTTCTTTGGAGATAGACCTAATGGATTTCATGCCGCTGACAGTCCCTACAGCTTCTTCGACGGGTTTTGTCAACAGGGTTTCAATTTCTTCAGGGGCGGCATTAGCATATCCGGTAAAGACGGTAAGCTGAGGATATGTTATGGGCGGGAAAAGCTCTTGGGGAAGCTTCATAAGTGAGATCAGGCCGAACAGCATTACGCCGACAAAGATCATCACGGTGGTCACAGGTTTTTTTGTCGAAAATTCTGGTAATCCCATATCACCCTTCTGTTGCAACAACAAAAAGACA
>CAYWDJ010000020.1:0-16280 GCA_964457005.1 uncultured Planctomycetia bacterium | reverse complement strand
CCCATAATAAAGCCTGGTTCAAGAAAAGACGCATAAAATAAGAAGCGCATGTCATATGATACGCGCTATGTTTTGTAAGGAGGAAAGCCATGGAAATGGAGCTCAAGGGCATTATAGAGAAAATAAAAGAGGAAGGCGTTACCGAGGCCGAAAAACAGGCGGCAAACATTATTGCCGAAGCCGAAGGTAAGCAGAAAGAGATCCGGGACACAGCGGAAAAAGAAAAGGCCGCGATAATCAAAAGCGCGCAGGAAGACGCGGAGAACCTTAAGAGGAATGGGGAAGAAGCGTTGAAACAGGCCTCACGGGATGTTCTTTTGGCTTTACGAGAAAGAATTATCGTGCTGTTCGACAAGGTAACAAAAGCGGAAGTTTCCAAAGAGCTATCCCCGGATCTCATGAAAGCGATGATCGTTAAGCTGGCGGAGAATGCGGCGCAAAAGAACAGCTCGGACCTGGAAATACTTTTAAGCGACGACGACAAGTCGAGCTTAGAACAAGGACTTCTCGGCAAGCTGCAAAAAGAGATGTCACAGGGAGTGACCATAAAGGCCTCAAAGTCTGTGGAACATGGATTCAGGATAGGAGCAAAAGATACGAACGAGTACTATGACTTCACCGACGAAGCGGTTTCCGAAGTATTCACAGCGTACTTAAACCCTAGAATCGCAAAGATACTGGAATTAGACAAGAATGAGTAAGTACTACTATCTGGTTGCAACATTGCCGTATTTACAATTTGGAGAACAAGCCCCTGTCTCTACAGAGGCTTTTATGGAAGAGTGCGGGAAATGGCTTTCGGAAGACGACCTGAAAATAATCGCAGACGCGGCACAATATGGGAGAAACTCAAAAGAGGGGTCATCGGTTCTACTGGACGGGTGGAAGCGGTTTGATCTTGTGGTAAGAGAAGAGATCGCCTTGTTCCGGGAGTCCAGAAAAAAAGGCGGGGACTTCAGGGCGAGAGAAGAGCTGAAACAGATCGTTTCTCAAAAAACACCACTCGAGATGGAAAAAAGCCTTGAAAAAATGAGATGGGATTATTTGGCGGACAAAGAGCTTAGTTTTTTGTTCGACATTAATTCCTTAATTTTGTATTTTTTAAAGCTGCAGATACTGGAAAGAATTGACAGTTTTGATAAAGACAAAGGTGAACGATTTTTTTACAATATATGTGAGGTAAACTATGAGCAAGAATAAGGGAAAGATAAGGTCAATTAACGGGAACATGATAACGGTTGAATTTGAGAACGACATAATCCAGAATGAAGTGGGGTATGTTCTAAGCGAAGGGAGACAGCTGAAATCAGAGGTTATCAAAATCGACGGGAACACGGCGTTCATGCAGGTGTTTGAATATACGAAGGGCATAAAGGTTGGGGACGAAGTGGAGTTTTCCGGCAACATGCTTTCGGTTCAGCTGGGCCCGGGGCTTTTGACGCAGATATATGACGGGCTGCAGAACCCTCTGCCCGAACTGGCGGAAGAGTATGGATTTTTTCTTCCGGTAGGAGTTGAGCTGGACGCATTGTCTTTTAAGGATGAATGGGATTTTACCCCAGTAGCGAAACCGGGAGACAAAGTAAGCGCGGGATATGTTTTGGGGACGGTTCCCGAGAAAATGTTTACGCATAAGATAATGGTGCCGTTCAATTTGCACCGGGAATATGAAGTCGTAGAAGTCGCGCCTGCCGGAAAATATACTATCGACAAAACAATAGCGGTCATTAAGGACGAAAAAGGGAACATGACAGATGTGACCATGATCTTTGAGTGGCCGGTTAAGATCCCGATAGACGCATACGCTGAAAAGCTTCAGCCAAAAGAAACTATGGTAACGAGGGTGCGCATAATTGATACATTGTTCCCGGTCGCCAAGGGAGGGACATATTGCATTCCCGGGCCGTTTGGCGCGGGGAAGACAGTTCTCCAGCAGATAACGAGCCGTCACGCGGAAGTTGATATAGTGATTATCGCAGCATGCGGAGAAAGGGCGGGAGAAGTTGTTGAAACATTAAGAGAGTTTCCTGAGATGACGGATCCCAGAACAGGGAAAAGCCTTATGGAACGTACCATCATTATTTGTAATACGTCTTCTATGCCTGTCGCGGCAAGGGAGTCCTCGGTGTATACCGCGACAACCCTTGCGGAGTATTACAGGCAGATGGGGCTCAACGTTCTTCTTCTGGCAGACTCGACGTCAAGATGGGCCCAGGCCATGAGAGAAATATCAGGACGACTTGAAGAGATTCCCGGAGAGGAAGCGTACCCGGCGTATCTTGAGTCGCGCATAGCTTCGTTTTACGAAAGAGCCGGTCTTGTAAAACTGCATGACGGTGAACTGGGAAGCCTTACGATAGGCGGAACGGTAAGTCCCGCCGGAGGAAACTTTGAAGAACCCGTGACGCAGGGGACCCTTAAGGTTGTCGGCGCGTTCCACGGACTTTCAAGGGCAAGATCTGAAGCGCGCAGATTTCCTTCAATAGATCCTCTTGAGAGCTGGAGTAAGTATAAAAGTTTTATAGATGAAGACCTTGTTATTTTTGCTAAAGACCTACTCAGACGCGGAGAAGGTGTGAGCCAGATGATGAAAGTTGTAGGAGAAGAAGGAACCAGCCTGGACGATTTCGTAGTCTTTCTTAAGAGCGACTTTCTTGATAACGTGTACTTGCAGCAGAATGGTTTTGATGAAGTCGATGCAGCGACAAAAGACGAAAGGCAGAAGTATGTCTTTTCAAAAGTATGCGCGGTTGCAAAGAAAGGCTTTACGTTCAAGGATAAGGGTGCTGCCCGGGATTATTTTTACAAGCTTCGGCATCTTTTTATCGATTGGAACTATAAAGAATGGCAATCAGCTGAATTTAAAAAGCAGGAACAGGAAATAAATACAGTACTGGAAGGTGAAGAAAAATGAGAAAGGTTTGCACTAAAATATTAAGTATCGCGGGAAACGTTGTAACCGTTAAGGCCGAGGACGTTGCCTATGAAGAGCTTGCCGAGATAACGACGGCGCGGGGGAAGTCCCTGGCGCAGGTTATTCGCCTTGTGGATGACACGGTTTCTCTCCAGGTTTTTGCCGGGGCACGCGGTATTTCTACAGGGGACGAGGTGAAGTTCCTGGGGCATCCGATGCAAGTAGGGTTTACGGACAATATGCTGGGGAGGATATTTAATGGCAGCGGACAGCCAAGGGATAAGGGGCCTTCGATAGATGAGAATATGATAGAGATAGCCGGGCCGGCGGTAAACCCCGCGAAAAGGATTATCCCGAAGAATATGGTAAGGACCAACATCCCCATGATAGACATCTTCAACTCTCTTGTAGAGTCACAGAAGCTTCCTATCTTTTCGGTTTCGGGAGAACCATACAATGAACTTCTGGCAAGGATCGCACTTCAGGCCGAGGTAGACATTATTGTTCTTGGAGGGATAGGGCTCAAGTATGACCAGTATATGTATTTTAAGGATACGCTTGAGGAGGGGGGCGCTTTAAGCAGGACTATATTTTTTGTGCACACAGCAGCCGACCCGATAGTTGAAGGGCTTATGGTCCCGGACCTTGCGCTTGCCGTAGCTGAGAAGTTCGCGCTGGAAGGAAAAAAAGTTCTAACCCTTCTCACTGACATGACAAACTTCGCCGACGGCCTTAAAGAAATAGCAATAACAATGGAACAGGTTCCCTCCAACAGGGGATATCCGGGAGACCTTTACAGCCAGCTGGCCGCAAGATATGAAAAAGCCGTTGATTTTGAAGGCGCCGGATCGATAACGATTCTTGCTGTAACAACTATGCCCGGAGACGATGTGACCCATCCCGTTCCGGATAACACTGGCTACATAACGGAAGGGCAGTTTTACTTGAGGAACGGAAGGATCGAGCCTTTCGGGTCGTTGAGCCGGCTTAAACAGCAGGTCAATAAAGACACCCGTGAAGATCACAGGGCTATCATGGACGGGATGATACAACTGTATGCCCAGTTCAAAGAAACAGACGAAAAAAGGTCAATGGGTTTCAGGATGAGCGATTGGGATAAGAAGCTTCTTAAATATGGAGAACTGTTCGAGGGGCAGATGATGGACCTTACTGTTAATATCCCCCTGGAAGATGCTCTTGATAGCGGATGGAAGATCCTGGCGGAATGTTTTAAGCCCGAAGAAACTAATTTTAGATCGGAACTGGTAGAAAAATTCTGGCCGAAAGCCTAGGCGTCATCCCGGAATCCTGAAAGGATATCCGGGATCTAGACGAACAGATCCCCGCTTGCGCGAGGATGACAGGATGTAAATGGCAAAATTAAGACTGACAAAGAATGAATCGAAGAAGCAAAAAGATGCGCTGAAAAGGTATCAGCAGTACCTTCCTACGCTTATTCTCAAAAAGCAGCAATTGCAGGCGGAGATAGCTAAGCTTCACAATGAGCTAGAGGACCTTAAAAAGAAAAAGGCGTTCGCTAAAGCAAATATTTATAAATGGGTTGATGTGTTTGCCGAAGGAACCGGGATAGACAAAATAGTGTCGGTCGAAAGAGTAGAAATACACGAGGGGAATATAGCCGGTATTGAGATCCCCGTTTTTGACGACGTCGTGTTTAAAGAAGAAGAGTATGACTTGCTTGAAACTCCGCTCTGGATGGATTTTGGGGTAGATGCCATAAAAGAAATGCTTATCTTTAACTCTCGCATGGATGTCTTGCAGAAGCAAGAAGCGCTCGTAAAGGACGAACTCCGGGTGACGACCCAAAGGGTGAACCTTTTTGAGAAGGTCATGATCCCTCAGGCAAAAGAAAATATACGGAAAATTCAGATATATCTGGGAGACATGCAGACGGCAGCCGTTGTGACCGGAAAGATCGCGAAAGACAAGATACAGAAAAAGAAAATTAAAGCGGAAGTAATATGATAGCGAAGATGAAAAAAATAACCCTTTTGGTTTCTGACAAAGAGAGGGAAAAATTTGTCTCCAGATTGCGCAAGGCAGGCGTTGTGCACATCTCACATGTACGCCAGCCCGAATCCGCTCATGAAGTCCGTTTTATTGATGACAAGATCTCAAAAATAAAAAAGATCATAGAGGAGATTTCCCCATACGAAGAACATAGAGGGAACACCGACGGGTACCCCTGCAGCGAAAAAGATGTAATGGATAGGGTCGAAGCGATAAATCGGGATACCAGAGAGAAGGCCGACCTTGTTGCGAGGATAGACGCCCTGAGAAAAGAGATGCTGTGGTTCGAGGAATGGGGAGAGGTTGACCCCGGAGATATTGATCTTTTGAAAGACAAAGGGCTTTTCGTTCGTTTATATGTTCTAAGTAAAGAAGAACTTGGGTCTCTTAGCAAAGAAGATGTTGAGAGGGCACAAAACGAACGCAGATACCATGTGCTAAAGACCGTTAAGGGAGCAAAGCATATAGTTATATTTTCCGAGAAAGATGAGCCCGAGATCCCGTTCGACCCTGTGGTGCTGCCGACAAGAAGCCTCCAGGAGCAGAAAGAGTTAATAGAAAAACTGGAAGAACAGGTTAGGGCGATAGATAAAGAGATGATAGAGAAGGCTCACTATCTGGATAGTGTGAAACGCGTTCTTGCCAAGCTTGAGAACGAGCTTGAGTTCCAGACAGTAAAGTGCGGGATGGCTGAAGAAGGCAAGTTTGCATATCTTCAGGGGTTCTGCCCGGAGAAAAAGATAGAAAAAATAACGAAGATAGCGAAACAGCAAGGTGCCGGATATTTTTTTGAGGACCCCTCTCCCGAGGAAGAAGTCCCCACGCACATAACAAACCCGAAGTGGCTGAGGATCATTAATCCTGTTTTTCAGTTCATGAATACCGTCCCGGGATATCACGAGTTCGACATTAGTTTTGTTTTTATGATCTTTTTCAGTCTTTTCTTTGCGATGCTGGTGGGTGACGCGGGATACGGCATCATTTTTGTCGTAGTCACTTTTCTTGCGAGGATGAAATTCCGCAAAGCGCCGTATGAACCGTTCTTTCTAATGTATCTTCTGGGCGGAGCGACTATAGTCTGGGGTGTTATTACGGGAACCTGGTTCGGTTCGGAAGCACTAGCACAGATTCCGGTTCTCAAAAAAATGGTTATTCCCCAGCTGGATAGTTTTTCGGTTGTGAGCCAGGACAATATAATCTTTTTAAGTTTTACGATAGGAGCGATACATCTTACAATTGCTCATCTTCTGAAGGCCACAAGGGTGATCAATTCTATTCGTGCATTGGCGGATGTAGGCTGGAGCCTGATAGTCTGGGGCATGTATTTTGCTGCCGGCAAATTTGTTTTGGGCAATGCTTTTCCTCCTTTTGCCGGATGGCTGCTTATTTCCGGGATTATTATGGTGCTTGTTTTTACAAAAGCGGGGATAAAGGGCATGTTGGACACTTTGACGAGTCTCCCTCTTAGTGTGATCAGCTCGTTTTCAGATGTGGTGTCATATTTGAGGCTCTTTGCTGTGGGGTTTTCAACCGTAGTTTTAGCGGAGACGTTCAACAACATGGCTCTTCAGGGAGAGATAAACGGTATCGTTGCCGGGCTTATTGCAGCGATAATACTTTTTTTAGGACATACTCTGAACATTCTTCTGGCAATGATGGCTGTTATCGTGCATGGTATAAGGCTGAATATGCTGGAGTTTTCCAGTCACCTGGGAATGCAGTGGTCGGGGAAAAACTATGATCCCTTCAGGGAAAAAGGAAAAGAAATAGAAGCTTGAGCAGTTGTCATTCTCGCGCAGGCGGGAAACTATAAATTTAATCAATAGGAGGTAAAGATGGTACAGGGTTTTGGTGATATGGGGCTTTCTCTTACATTTGCCGCGATAGGGAGCGCGCTCGGAACAGGGATTGCGGGCATGGCCGCTATAGGGGCGTGGAAGAGAGCCTTTATGCAGAACAAGATGGCTCCTTTTATACTCATAGCCTTTGTTGGAGCACCTCTTTCTCAGACGATCTACGGTATGATCTTGAGGAACGCGATCCAGAGCGCAAATCTACCGCCTGAAAGCTATCCGTATCAGATGGTTTTCGGCCTTGCGGCCGGACTTGCCATGGGCGCGTCAGCCTGGATGCAGGGGAAAGCCGGAGCAAGCGCTGCGGACGCTCTAGGAGAGACAGGAAAAGGCTTTGGTAACTACATTATGGTTCTTGGGGTTATTGAGACAGTTGCGCTGTTCGTCATGGTATTTGCCATGACAGCGCTGCCCAAATAAATTGGGTTAAAAAGCATTGACCTGTAAAAGGGTCTAGGCTATAATATTGCACTCATGTCGGGCGCATAGCTCAGTTGGTCTAGAGCGCTACCCTTACAAGGTAGATGTCGTAGGTTCGACTCCTACTGCGCCCACCATTTTCCGCGATAGCGGAAAATGATCCAGAGGAGACGTAAAGAAATGCGAGGCATTGAGCATTTTAGTCTCCGCGGACAATACAGTCGATAGCGGAAAATGGTCCATAGGCAGAGAGAAGCAACGTGAAACATTGACGAAATAAGAGTTCTATGATATAAATAAATCCACTTTAGGGGCGGTAGCTCAGTTGGTTAGAGCGTCGGACTGTCGATCCGAAGGTCGCGGGTTCGACCCCCGTCCGCCCCGCCATTTAAATAAAGCAATATGCGGAAAGACCCTATAGCGAATACGTTATAGGGTCTTTCTTTCTCCGTCCGACGCTCTAACCAACTGAGCTACCGCCTAGAAACCCTCAAAACTTAGTCCCTAGATAGTCCCCAGTGAGTTATGGTTAACAAATTAAAACAATGGGAGTATAATGATTGCTAGGCGTAATTATCAAGGAGGAAACATGAAAAGAATAATTTTTGCAATTCATGGCATAAGAAGTTCAGAACAAGGTAACTGGGTAAACGATTTTACCAATTTTATCAAGAAGGATACACGCTTTGAAGACGACATACCTGTGGCTCATACTTATGGGTTTTTGTTTGCAACAAAGTCAGCAATACCTGGTGTTATGTATCATCGAGTAAAGAAGTTGATGGAAGTATTGCGAAACCTTACAAAAAAACATCCTGAAGCAGAATTAAATATAGTGGCTCATAGTTATGGGACTTTGTTAAGTTTTGAAGCAATTAAGAGAAGTGGAGAAGATGGGAAAGCTCTTATAATGGTCGACAAGATGATATTGGTTTCAAGTGTGGTGTCTAGGCATAGAGAGATTCCTTACGATGATACAGTAAGACCTGGGAAGATAAAACAGCTACATTGTTATTGTAGTTTTGCGGATGAAGTATGTAAGTTTAATCCTTTTGGACACTCGGGGTGCTATGGGTTTGCGAAAAACAAGTATGATAGCAAGTGCTATCCAAAACCATTCGAGGAATTAGAAATACATAATCATCAGGTAGGAATTTTAGAACATGGTGATTACTTTAATGGAGATAAATATTACAAAGAATGGGCGGATATTATATGTGGTTCTTAAGCGCGGATTTATAAGCTTATGTATAAGGGTTAATAACAATGGCACAAAATAAACTTATGACAGTTAAGGAGCTTTCGGAGTGGTTGAGCGTAAAGCCTGGTACAATATATGGCTGGACTCACTGTAAACAAGTTCCATACTATAAACTAGGTACAGGAGTAAGGTTTGATCCTGAGAAAATAGAACGGTGGCTTAAAAAGAAAGAAGTTCCTGTTTATAAGATTGAGATTAACCTGTAATGGGGGAAGTTTGTATGTCAGAAGGAAAAATCTTTAAAATCTTAACAATTGATGGCGGAGGAATAAGAGGGATTTTCTCTGCTCATATTTTAAAGCGCATACAGGATGAAATTGGAGTAATTTATGACGAAGATTTTGAAATTATAGCTGGAACAAGCACTGGCGCAATAACAGCAGCTTCCCTTTCGGTCGGACATCCTATAGGAGATGTGATAAAATTATATAAAACTGAAGGAAAGAAAATCTTCAAAAAGAATTACAGTAGTTTCTTAAATTTGTTAAATTGGAAGAATTTTGTTAATAGTAAATATGACAATAGTTATTTAAAAAAGGTATTAGAGGGAGAGTTTGGAGACTTAACGTTATCTGATACTAAAACACGACTTCTTATTCCCGCCTCTGATATATCCAATGGAAATGTTTTTGTTTTTAAATCAAATTATGACCCATCATTCGTTCGAGATAAAGATGTAAAAATATCAACAGCAGTGTTATCATCTTGTGCTGCCCCATCATATTTTAAGCCCAATAAAGTTCAAGAGTATTTACTCGCTGATGGTGGTTTATGGAGCAATAATCCTTCATTGGTGGGCTTAACTGAAGCGATGGGAAGGCGGTTTAATGTTGATAAAGACAGCATAAGAATTCTGTCGATTGGCACAGGGATAGGGAAGAAGTATTATAATGTGACAGATCATGAAGGAAGGTGGGGGTTAAAGCACTGGGGAACCGAGTTAGTTGATACCATTATGAATTTACAGTCGATAAATGTTGATAACATTGTAAGATTCATTTTGTCCGACAAATATTTACGTATTAATTTTGAAACAGACAAGGGTCTTGCCTTAGATGACGTTGGTGAGATTGACAATTTAATCTCAAAAGCTGATGAGGTTTTTACTTATAATTTCGAAAAAATTAAAACTTTTTTAACAAGGAGGCAATGACATGGAACTAGTTGCTTATTTCGAAGAATTTTTAAAAAATACAGTTAATTTGAATCAAGACAGAATAAACAAACTTGATGAAAAAATTGAAACTATTGACAAATTTTTTAAAGACAATGATGATGCAAAAAAATATTATAAAAAGTTAACACCCCAAGGGTCTTATGCGCAAAAGACAATCATAAAACCAGCAAAGAAAGACGGGGGTTTTGATGCTGATTTATTAATGTTGGTTGATGAAAATAAAGAGTGGGAAGCTAAAGATTATGTAGATAATGTTTATAAACTTTTTAAGGATAATAAAAATTATTCCGAAATAACACATAAAAGAACAAGATGTGTTGAGCTGGATTATAAAGGGGATTTCCATGTCGATGTAGTGCCGTTTATTGAGAGAGAAAGCGAGGAGTACATTGCCAACAGTAAGGACAACGAACTTGAGCGTACAAATCCAACTGATTATACGAAGTGGCTAGTTAATCAACAGGCAGAATCCTTTAATACGTTAATTTTAGTAATTCGTTTATTTAAGTATTTGAGAGATGTTAAACAGAACTTTTCTGCAAAATCCATACTATTGAATACTTTAATAGGGAATTGTGTGAGCGAGGATGAAAAGAAAGAAGATTTTAAGAATGTTCCTACAGCGTTATTAACAATATTTGAGCGTTTAAGTGATTTTCTTCAAGAAAACGAAAAAATGCCAATAGTAGTCAATCCAAAACTGGAAGAAGAAGATTTTAATAGGCATTGGGATGAAGAAAAATATAAAAATTTTAAAGAAAAAATCACATCATATAAAACTAAAATTAAAGAAGCATATGAAGAAACCGATAAAGGAGAATCTATAAAAAAGTGGCAAGATGTTTTTGGTGATAAGTTCCCAGGGAAAAGTACAGGCGATGATAAGACCAAGGCATTTGGAGCCATGGGTGCTAAATCCAAACCCTGGAGTTGTTAGTGTGTTGGTTTGAGAAGAATAAACAATTACTTGCAAGAGAGCGGCGATTAGTAAAAGAACATTTTCCAGAATTAAAGTTTTATACTGCGAAAGAAAAAACACTAATATTAGCTGGAGAAATAAAACTAAAACAGGAAGATGAAATACTTGATGTATATGAGGCTGAAATCATCTTTCCGAATAATTATCCCCATGGAGTACCTCTGCTCAGAGAAGTAGGGGGCAGGATACCCAGAGTTCTTGATAGGCACACTACGAAAAACGGGTTTTGTTGTTTGTGTGTACGTGGAGAATATAGGAAATTTTGGAAGCAGGGGGATAGTATCGTAGACTTTATCAACAAGCTTGTAATTCCCTATTTGGCAAATCAATCCTATTATGAGAGGATGGGCGAGTGGAGTGGGGAAGAATATTCGCATGGGGTAAAGGGAACAATTGAATTCTATAAAGATGCTCTTGATGTCGAAGATGAAAAAATAATTATTTTGTTTTTAGAAAAAATAATCAATGGCGAGAAAATAGGACGCAATGAGAAGTGTTTCTGCGGAAGTAATAAAAAAATCAAGAAATGCCATTTGCAATCTTATTCCGAACTAAAAAACTCTATATATAAAGAGGGTGCCATAAAAGATCTGGAAGAAATAGGGAAATATGTTAATAAGCAAATTGAAGAAGTGTCAAAAGAGTTAAAATAAACAAGCTACGGAGTCGTAGAAACCTACGGTCGGTAAGTGCTCCTAGAAAGGGATACCCCGCTAAATCAGACCCACCTCCCCACCAGAGAAGCAAGGGTACTCGGTTTTGTTAACCGACTACCCGTTGCGTGTAATCCACCTATGGATGTTCTTAATAGCCTATAAATAAAGGCTTTCAGTAAAGATGGATTTAAAGGGGAATAAGTGTGAAGTGTTTCAGGGACTAAATAGTGACTAAAGGAATATTTGCTTGTTCAAAACATATGTGGTTTGAACAAAGATAAAAAACTGTGCTTTTAAGGTCCATAATAGTGAATAGGAATTAGTGCTTTTTAATATTTGCAAATCTAACGCTGATTAATTCTCCTTCCATTCTGCCATAAATATCTTTAAAAATAGTCGACCGAGATATACTCTTCGAAGAAAGATCCCAACTTGACCCAGGCAAGCAAGGTTTATTGTCAAAGGAGAAAGTGAAATCCCTGGAGGATAAAACACTGCCGTGGACATCTAAAAACTTACAATGTAGGGTAATTTGTTGGAGAGGCATGTTGCCATTATTTTTTAGTTTAACCCACACTTGCTGATTATTGCTGAGTGGGCCAAAAGCCCCTCCTCTTGGAATCCAAGGAGCAAAAGCGGTTACTTTCACCTGGCTCAAATATTTTTCCTCTTCTTTTTTTCTTTCTTTGTCAACTTCGGCAATTATGTTGTTAGCTAAGATAAGGACAGTGTTGGCTTCTTTTAGGAGGGACACAGTTTCCTTATATGTCGGGTTCACTGTTTTTAACAAGCCTACAGCTTTCATTAAGTTTATTTTTGTCTCGTAGGGGTTGCTTTCTAAATGCGTTTGAGCGTTCTCTATGATTTGTGCTCCTTCATTATAGCGATAGATTTTTAGACACAATGGAGCGGAAGAGACAGCTAAGACAAGAAAAATAATCAGCAAGGAAAATATTACGGTTTTTTTATTTTTAAACATATTCTCTCCTAAGGGTGGAAGTAATATTTAATTCTTTGGATATAAGGACAATTTTTATGGTGACTGCGCGGTTGCTTTGTGAATCATTTTACCACAATAAACAATATTGTTAAAAAGAAAGAATTCCCACAGCATTTTTCATGTGAGAGGGAGAGAGGTGAGAATAACGCAAGGTCATGTTAATGCTCTTATGACCTAACAATGCTCTTATCATATTAAGATCTATTCCCTTCATGGCCAATCGGGAAGCGAAAGTATGCCTGAGATCGTGAAATCGAAAATCAGTTATATTAAGTTCTTTAAGTAGCTTGGGAAATCTTTTAGCAAGATTTATAATAGGGTTACCGTTTATCTTCATAAAAAGGTAATCGCTCCCCGCAATCTTAGGCACATGCTTAAGAGCTTCAATTACGTTGTTATTCATGGGAACATTCCTTCTTTCTCCGTTCTTAGTTCTCAATAAATAAATCAATCCCAAAGTAAAATCAATATCATCCCATTTAATGCCAAGGATTTCACCTCTTCGCATACCCGTGTTTACAGCAAGTATGATGATAGACCGCATATAACCCGTTGTATTGTCTATCAGACGAGATATTTCGTCTTCATCGAGGTAGCGTAGCCTAGAATTATCTTCCCGTAGCTTACGAGTTAATCTAGCAGGGTTCTTGTCGGTTTTTCCCCATTCATTAGCTTTATTATAAAGATGTTTCATGCAAGTAATCTCACGATTAACTGTAGCGGGGGAGACTTCGGTTAACCGTTGTTTCTTATATTCTTCTATTTGTGTGGGAGAAATGACATCAAGATTATATTTACCAAATACAGGATTAAGGTTTCGAATTCTCACCAGGTCGCAATTCTTCCAAGAGAGCTTGTTGGGCTTTGCGTATAAATCCATATAGAGTTCAGTAAATTCTTTAAATGTAAGGGTGGAGGAAATTCTTTTATCGAGGAATTTACCCTCGGCTATTTCAGTGAGCTTCTTATTTAGCACCTGTTGAGCAATTTTCTTGTCCTTACCAATGCATTGCTTATATCTCTTTCCGTTAGAGTAAAAATCAATGTACCATTTCTCATTCCGTTTCCGTAAAGTACCCATGTAAAGACCTCCTTGTAAAATTATAACTATTTATTGGCTTAACATATTCAATTCAATCATACACGATGTTGGCTCAAAGTAAAGAAGATAAGATGTATGTTTACATAAGTCCTTATGATACAACCCTCTCTAGGTACACAAACTAGGGGTGTTAGTAGTGTTTTGTTTTCTAAGTCTATATGTCTTTAGGAAAAGGACTATTTTAGAAAAATAAAGATGGCTAAAGAAAAAAGAAGTACCTGTTTATAAGATAGAAATAAATATTTAGAACAAGTAATACAGAGTAGAAGAGGGGGAGACCCTTTGATGGGGTCTCCCCCTCTTCTTAATAGAGACTGTTTAGACCATTTAGACTGTTTTTTTTAGAAAGAAAATATTAATTATTACCTAAAATGGATTCTTCTAAAAGTTGGTCTGAATGGTCGTTGTCAATAATAACATCCTCTAATACGGGCATACCTTGGCTAGATTGTAAGTCAAGCCCCACCCATATCCTGTTTCCAGATGAATCTTTGCCTTTACTTATAGTTGGATAGAGAGTAGTTAATTCTCTGCCAAATTTATTTTTACCAAATGCCATGAAGCCTTCAGCGCCGCACCAATCTTTATATGCAGTATGCAAATCGTGCATAGTAATCATAGACTGCGGATGGAAAAAGCATTCATTTTCTGCAAAATTTAATATACTATTATTTTGCTGACGATAATCGGATATTTCTTCTTTAGTTTCTGAATCAATATCGAATCTACCTCTGGCCCTTAATCTTTTCAAGCCTTCGATAGCCCACATAAAGATACCGTCTTTTTCACTTAGCAAGATATTTGATAAGTCTTTATTTTGCTCTTCATCGGAAAACTGTTTTTCAAATCGCATAATCAATATTTTCCGAAAGAACCCATCGGACTTATCGAGTATTCGGGGTAATCTATTTAGAGCAAAAATGAGTTTGCAGAAAGGTCTAAAAGTAAATGGACCCTTATACTTCTCATCTGCCTCAATAGTATCTCCAGATACTAGTAACTTTAAAATACTATCGGAAATAGTTCCTTTCGACAGTGATTCGGCTCCAAAATTAACCAACTTACCATAAAGCCGAGCTTGATAATGTTTGCTCTTCAAGTCATCGAGAGTTATGGACGTGTAGTTATCTTCGCCTAAGATGCTTTGCAGAACTCTAATTATTGTAGATTTTCCATTAGCTCCTTCACCTAAAAGCAACAGAGCCTTTTCATACTTAACTTCTCTAGTTAAACAATACCCAAAATATTCCTGCAAATCAGAGATCCTTTTCGGACTATCAGGAAATATTCCTTCAAGAGTTTTAGTCCAAACAGGACATTCAGCATCTTGCAAGTAATTCACGTCTAGTTGTATTGTTGAATAATACTTTGGGTCATGTGGCAAGAGCGTAAGCGCATTAATGTCAAACATACCATTTCGTAAGTTCAACATATAATCGGCACCATTAATACGGGAAGCATCAACATAGCTTTTAGTGCCGATAATCTTGACCACTTCTTTGCCGATGGAACTTGTATAACAGGTATCCAAAAGTTCATAGATTTTATAATTCACTTCCGCATCTTCCATTACCTGATAATGCCCATTTCGGTAAACATGAAGTACGTTGTTTGGGCATATTATTTTATTCTTTCCAATTACGTTGTTTGCTGCCTGATGAATATCGACCTTATTTTTTACTACCTGCGTTATTATTGAAAATAGATACATTTCTTAGCTCCTTTCAATTAAAAATCTTTACAAAGTGGGGATAAAAAACCCCGTCAAAGAACTGTTCTTCTTAGGGTATCCTCACTAGTATTTAGTACAAGTATTTACAGCGGTATAATACGATTTCTTTAGCTACAACGGCATAATGTACCTCCTTTCTCCCTAGATGAGAGTTAATTCTATTAAGGGAAAGACGCACACGCATCAGTCCTCATAATACGCATCTAGTGGAGAAAAAGCATCTGTAGGTATTGCGTAAAGTGTCTACTAGAAAGGGATTACACGCTATAGGAGGTGGAGAAAAGGGGTTTTCTCCTAATGTGTTAATATGTGGGGGAATGATTAGTACGAATCGTTTAGAGGTTAAGAATAACAATCAGAGGAGTAGTCGTTATTGATTTTATTTGGGTTGACGGAATCATCATAAGGGAGTCGAAAGCTTGAAGATAAATCAAGGATATCGGCGTCTTTTTTTCTTTTGCCAAACATAAATTCATTTGTAAGTAGTTCTTTTTTACTTGGAGACCAGTTCTCAACTTCTTCTACCCAGGCTTTGATTGTGTCCTTATCCCTATTATAAGTACGCCCTAATTGCCGTAATGGTGTTTTGATATTTGTATGCATCATATAGCAAATAAACTTTGCATACTCTTTTTCATAGAAAAGAGTATCTTTTTTTACAGTAATCTTCTTTGGTTTTCCTGAAATGTGTATGCTAAACAAAAAAACAGGCTTTATTCTGGGAAGTTTAGAATCTAAGATTACAATGGTTTTGGGTATCAAGCCAAGAGAGTGAAGAAGCCGTGCTTCAGGACTATTCTTAGTTAATTCTTCTTTAGAAAGGTTTTTTAGCGTGATTTTTAGTTTTGGATTTATTAATGTTTGTAGCTTCCAAGTATCCAGCATATATGAAAGCAAAGAATCTCCAAGAGAATTTAACTCTTTTAGGTTTTCATAATTACTGGAATACTTTCTTGAAGCTGCTAGAAGCTCATTATACAAACGATAATAAAAACTATACTTTATGTCTTTTGTAAGCTTCAAATATTTCGTGTAAGCATTTTCTAGTTTTTTAATAGGTAAATAATTTGTAAAGGTTTCTTTTTGGTTTATTTCTAGCTTCCTCCTAAAACTCATTTTAACTTAAAAAAACATATATGTGAATAAGTAATCGTA
>CAYWDJ010000019.1:0-16684 GCA_964457005.1 uncultured Planctomycetia bacterium | reverse complement strand
TTCTATAACCTCCTGCGCAGGTTTGTTCTGAGGTGTGAACTGTCTGTTAGTCTTTCCTCCCGCACGGGTGTTGGTATCCCATTTCCACCAGTAAACACCGGCAAACCATGATTTTTTCCACACAGTTTCAAAGAATGCCTTATAGCACAGCGCCTGTATCGCGGTGTCAGGATTTCCTGTAACGCCTCCCTTCCATGGAGTGTAGGGCGCATGCTGTGTACTTGCGTAGCCGAGCTCAGTGAAAAGGATGGGTTTGTCTACAGTTTTCTGCCATGTCTCAATTTCGGCTACCCATTTTGTCCAACCTTGTTTTAATTCTTCAAGCGACGGATTTGCTTTGTAGGACAGGGGAAAGTAGGCGTCTATACCTACATAATCCAGTTCGTCCCAGAAACCTATGTTTTTATAATTGTCCCAGTTAGCGGCGTAAACAAGGGTTCCTTTGTAAATTTTACGCACTTCCTGGATCAGGTTTCGCCATTCTGCTTCTTTTTGTGTGGTAAAGGCAAGCTCAGTTCCTATACATAAGATATCAACGTCTCTGCTTTTTGCCATTTTAGCGTACTTCAGGATAAACTTCTTATAGGATTTGAACCATTTGTCCCAGTCTTTTTCCGTGGCACAACCTATATCCGCTCTCCAGTATGTTCCGTCATGTTTGTCTAAAAGGTCAATATGAGGTTTAAGCATGACCTTGAGGCCTTTATTCTTAGCGCTATTTATAGCGTACTTAATGCTCTTATCGCTAGGTGTCTTATCTGTCGGTTTTATCTTTGTTGAATTATACTTTTCCTGGTATTGGGTTACGCAGATAGAAATATACTGGACTCCGATTCTTGCAAGTTTTGCGAGGGCTTGATCGGAATATTCCGATGCAAATCTTTCCTTCTCCCAGGTTACATAGCACATCCCTTTTTGCGGAACCATCGTAGCGGTACTTTGAAGTGCGGCCATCGGGGCTAACGCATGCATGAGGGGGGCGGGGAATGCTATTGTAATCAGTAACGTGACTGCAGTTACCAAAGCACAAAATCTCGTTTTAATTTCCCCTCGGAAACATATCATCTCAATCCTCCTTGTTTGGCACAAAAAAAACCTATTTGATAAAGGCGCACAAATAGGGCTTAAAGTGAGGTTGAAATGATATTTCAAACACAACTTCGGTGGCTAGACGACCTTGCCCAGTATATGGGGTTAGGCTCATAAGCTTTGCGCCCTACTTTTTCAAGTAGTTTGCCTTTATCGGTTGACAATAACTATCTTTTTAAAGATCTAATTCCCTGGAGTCAATATCAAGTTTAATGGGATTGGGAAGAAATGCAATAAACCATATCTAGATATTTTATATTTAACGCATTATGCGGAAAATATATTCATCCCAGTTGGGGAGAGAGTGATTTTTATTGAGGTATATAGGTAAATACATTATAATCATACCTTAATAGTTTTGAGATCAATACTGTCAATAGACAATCAGGTCAGGAGGAAAGAGATGGGTGAGGGTAGAGTGGCGCTTACGCCAGAGGGCCGTGAGAAGATGGTAAATGAGCTGGAATTTTTGAAGAGTACAAAAAGAAGAGAGATAGCCAAAGATCTGGCTGAAGCAAGGGCTCATGGGGATCTGAGTGAGAATGCTGAATACGATGCCGCAAAAGAGGCCCAGGCAACGTTGGAGAAGAAGATAGCCGCTGTAGAGGATACTCTGGTAAGGGCTACGATCATAGATACAAGTAAAATGCCTAAAGACCAGGCGCTCGTGGGTGCAACCGTAAAAGTTCGGGACAAAAATACAGGAGATAAATTTGACTATATGCTTGTTTCTGAAGAAGAGTCAGATTTCGAGCTTAATAAGATATCTATAACATCTCCCGTTGGAGAAGCTCTAGTTGGACATAAAGTGGGAGAAACTATCGAGATAGATGTTCCTGCCGGGGTGTTGGAATATGAGATCGTGAAAATAAGCAGATAGGTAAAAGTTGATGAGAGCATTTAAAATTAAATGGTATAAAATTTTCTTATGGGTTTTTCTGGCCCTCGTAGTTTATTCATTTCTTCCAATGATACATTTCTGGACGATGAAAGGGGCTTCTAATTCTGATAATAATCAGGTGAATGTTGCGAAACTCAAACAGAATAAAGGAGCATATTTTTCCTTCATAGTTTTTGGAGACAGTCATGTGGGGCTCATTTTTAATGATGCCGCTGCCATGAAAGAAGTCTGGCACATGAATATAGAGGACAGGTTCAGAAAGATACCGATAGATTTTGTTCTCAGCGTGGGTGATGTTACGCTTGATGGATCCAGATGGGATTACAAGGCCTCTAAGAAGGTTCAGGAACTTATAAAGTATCCCGTGATCACGACCATTGGGAATCATGATGCCAGGGAGATCTTCAGTGAGTACTATGGTGAAAAAGAGTTTTCGTTCGTGAATAGGAACTCATATTTTATTATTCTGGATAATGAGGTTGGAGAGCTGAAAGATGCTCAGTTCGAGTGGCTTGAGCAAGAGCTTGAAAAGGGACAGGAATACGACCATATTTTTATTTCAATGCATAAACCACCGTTCGATCCTTATCAGCAGGATTGGTACAACATGGATAACCAGGTCTGGGCCTATCGATTTAGGAAGCTGGCTGCCAAGTATGATGTGGATATGGTTTTCTGCGGACACAAGCATATGTTTAAGGCCGAGACTTTCGATGGGGTCCAGTATATTTGTACGGGTGGTGGCGGGATGCTTATTGAGATTCCCGAAGAAAACGGCGGATATCTGCATTATGTAACGGTTCAGGTTAATAATGATTATGTCACCTATGAGGTAAGGAAAATCTCGCCACCTTTGTGGGAATATGTGACTTATTATATGTGGAAAGAAGTCTTTTACTGGACAAAAAGTTGGTATGGGTCGGGGTATATTTTTTGGAGAAATACAAAGATGCTGCCTGAAAGGGTCAAGGATCTTAACGATAGGGAGTACTGGAGTTGGTGAGATAGTATTCCTTGAACATAGAATGAATCGTTGAGGGGCTGGATCTTAAGGGATTCAGCCTTTTTTTTATTGTGAAAAATAGTTTGACTTTATTGGGGTGGCGTGTTATTCTACTATTTGTATATAGGAATATAGGAGAATATATATTGATAAGAAAACGAGTTTATTATGCTATAAAAGTGATACTCTTTTTCGCATTTTGCAAGAAGGAGTCATTCTCGAGTAAAGAGCTTTCCGCGCGCCTTTCAATATCTGGAAAGGTTCTTGAACAAGTTCTTTTACTTTTGAAGAACAAGGGTATACTGGCAAGCAAAAGAGGTCCGCAGGGAGGGTATAGATTGATGCAGGATGTGTCAGATCTTTCTCTGATGGACATAATAGAAAATATAGGCGAAGATGTTGACGTTCTTTCTGCCGAATACTGCCCCGGGAGGGCATTGGATCTTATTATGAAGGAAATGGAAGAGGAGGTAAAGTGCGGAGTCGTTTCAAGGCTCCGTGGCATGAAAGTAGCGAAGATGGTTAAAAGCATGAAGAAAAAAGTAACTGAAACAGGACTGAATTATTCAATATAAAATGGAGGTTTTAAAATGACAAAGATAGATAACAAATTAACAGTAGAAACACTGGCTCTTCATGGGGGGCAGGAGGCGGATCCTACGACGGGAGCTCGAGCAGTACCTATATACCAGACGACGTCGTACGAGTTCAAGTCTTCCGAACACGCCGCGAATCTTTTTGCGCTCAAAGAGTTCGGCAATATATATACAAGGCTAATGAACCCTACGACAGATGTTCTGGAAAAACGGGTTGCCGCATTGGAAGGGGCCGCCGGAGCTTTAGCGGTTGCCAGCGGACAGTCGGCTATTTCGCTCGCACTTTTGAACATTGCACAGTCAGGTGACGAGATAGTATCGGCCGACAATCTCTACGGAGGTACCTATACATTGTTCCGGTATACCTTTAAAAAATTTGGGATCAAAGTGAACTTTGTTCCTTCAGGGGATCTCGAGGCCTTTAAGAAGGCGATAACCCCGAAGACCAAGGCGATCTACGCGGAATCTATAGGAAATCCTAAACTTAATGTTACGGACATCGAAGCTCTCGCAAAGATAGCTCATGAAAACGGGATACCGCTTGTGATCGATAACACCGTAAGTCCGTATCTGCTTCGTCCAATAGATTATGGCGCTGATATAGTCGTATATTCAGCTACAAAGTTTATTGGCGGACATGGCACGTCGATGGGGGGTCTCATTGTTGACTCAGGCAAGTTTGACTGGACGAATGGGAAGTTTCCGTTGATATCTGATCCGGATCCAAGTTATCACGGGATAAACTTTGTAGAGGCGCTTGCTCCGTTGGGTAATATTGCGTATATCATCAAGGCAAGGGTCACTCTTTTGAGAGATCTTGGACCGGCATTGTCGCCTTTTAATGCGTTCTTATTGTTACAAGGACTTGAGACTCTTCCTTTGAGAATTCCGAGACATTCAGAGAATGCTTTAAAGGTCGCTGAGTATCTGGAGAAACATCCTAAAGTGAAATGGATCAACTATCCAGGGCTGGCTTCAAGCCCGGAGAAAAAACAGGTGGATAAGTATCTTAAGAAGGGCGCGGGAGCCATAATAGGTTTCGGTATAGAAGGTGGAGCTAAATCCGGGCAGAAGTTCATAGACTCTCTTGAGCTTGTTTCACATCTCGCAAATATTGGTGATGCTAAGACTCTGGCGATACATCCGGCGTCTACAACTCACCAGCAGCTTTCAGCCGAAGAGCAGGAAGCATCCGGCGTGACGGCGGACTTTGTTCGTTTGTCTATCGGGATAGAGAACGTGAATGATATAATTGCTGATCTTGACCAGGCTTTGGCTAAGGCATAAAAAGGAGTAGAACAATGGCTGCATACGAAAGCATAATAAATGCGATAGGCAACACTCCTTTGATACATCTAGGCAAAATAGACAAGGATCTGCCGGGCAACATCTGGGGGAAGGCCGAATTTTTCAATCCTTTAGGAAGCGTTAAGGATAGGATCGGCATGGCCATGATAGAAAAAGCTGAGAAAGAGGGGAAATTAAAGGAAGGCTCGGTTATTGTTGAACCGACCAGCGGGAATACAGGTATCGCACTCGCATATATCAGTGCGGCTAAGGGGTATAAGCTGATACTCACTATGCCTGATACCATGAGTGCTGAGCGCAGGGCGCTTCTAAAGATATTCAGCGCCGAGCTTGTTCTGACTCCGGGAGAAAAAGGGATGCAGGGCGCTGTGGATAAAGCTGTAGAACTTGTAAAGAGTACTCCAAATGCGTTTATGCCTCAACAATTCGAGAATCCGGCCAACCCTGAGGTGCACAGGAGAACGACAGCCCGGGAGATACTTAAGGATCTTGATGGTAACGCCGATATTTTAGTGGCCGGGATCGGGACAGGCGGCACGATAACAGGTATTGGAAGTGTTCTTAAGGAGAATGATCCCAGTGCTCAGGTTGTAGGTGTAGAGCCTGAGTCCTCTCCGATCTTGAGCGGAGGAACTGCGGGGCCGCATAAGATACAAGGGATAGGAGCGGGATTTGTTCCTAAAGTCTTGAAAAAAGAGCTGTTAGATGAGATAATAACAATCTCGGATAATGAAGCAGGTGAATTTGCCCGCAAACTTGCCCGAGAGGAAGGTCTTCTGGTAGGGATTTCTGCCGGAGCCAATGTAGCAGCAAGTGTGAAAATGGCCTCCCGGGAAGAGAATAGAAATAAGAATGTTATTACTATTCTCTGCGATACGGGAGAGAGATACCTGAGTACCTGGCTCTTTCAGGAGTACCTGGATTAACTTATGAAAAAAAACGAATTAGGTAACGTAAAAACAAAATATTTTGATATGCCGGAAGGCGAGGCTTTTGTTCTTGAGAACAAGATCAAGATATACGGCCTCCGGATAGCATATGAAACATATGGTGAACTGAATGAAGATAGATCCAATGCTATATTGATCTGTCACGCACTCAGCGGTGAAGCCCATGCCGCGGGATACCATGCCGGAGATAAAAAACCGGGATGGTGGAATGAAATGATAGGTCCCGGAAAAGCATTTGATACGGACAAATATTTTGTTATTTGTTCAAGTGTAATTGCGGGTTGTAAGGGCTCAAGCGGTCCGAATTCTATCGATCCCGAAACGGGGAAGCCGTATGGTTTGAGTTTTCCCATAGTGTCGATCAAAGACATGGTCAAGGCGCAGAAGAGACTTGTCGACCATTTCGATATAGAAAGGCTTCTGTGTGTTTGCGGAGGATCTATGGGCGGCATGCAGGCACTGCAGTGGCCCGTTTCTTATCCTGAGATGGTTATTTCATGTATTCCTGTAGCTACGACATATAAGCATTCCGCGCAGCAGATAGCTTTTGACGAAGTGGGCCGTCAGGCAATTATGTCAGACCCGGCCTGGAATGGAGGTAATTACTA
The DNA here is from genome assembly GCA_964457005.1 of uncultured Planctomycetia bacterium. Classification (GTDB taxonomy): domain Bacteria; phylum Omnitrophota; class Gorgyraeia; order Tantalellales; family Tantalellaceae; genus CAYWDJ01. Next base: position 10,229 of record CAYWDJ010000019.1, on the reverse strand, counting down.
CGACAAGAAGCATCCAACGGCAGGATTGGCTGTAGCCAGGATGATCGGTCATATTACATACATGAGCGATTCCTCGATGGACAAGAAGTTTGGAAGGATGCTGAAAAAGGAAAAGCTTGGGTATGAGTTTTCGTCGGAATTTGAGGTGGAAGGATATCTCAGGTATCGTGGAGATACATTTGTTAAAAGGTTTGATGCTAATTCGTACCTCTATTTGACCAAGGCTATGGATTATTTTGACCTTCAGAAAGATGATAGTCTCCAGACGGCTTTTAATGGGATCAAGTCCAGATTTCTGGTAATAGCTTTTACGTCAGATTGGTTATATCCTCCGTATCAGTCAAAGGACATTGTCAGGGCTCTTAAGATGAACCGTGTGGATGTGTCGTATTGTGAAATAAGTTCGCAGTACGGGCATGATGCGTTTCTTTTGGAGTTCAAAGAAGAGACCAAACTTGTGAAACATTTTTTAGCGAATACTTATAAAAAAATAAAATAGGGTGGATATGGTTAATACAAGAAAACAGGATCTAAGGATAGACCATAAAATTATAGGTGATCTTATTAAGGCTGATTCCATGGTTCTGGATCTTGGCTGCGGTGATGGAGACCTTCTGGATTATCTTGTTGTGAGCAAGGGTGTCAGCGGGTCCGGGATAGAGATCAGCGAGGAAGCTATTTACAAATGTGTCGAAAAGGGCCTGAGCGTTTCCCAGGGAGACATTGATTCCGGGTTAAGAGAATACCCGGACAATATGTTCGATTCCGTTATATTTAACCAGACAATGCAGCAGGTCCATAAACCAAAAGAAGCGATCAACGAGGCTTTGAGAATAGGCAAGGAAGTGATCGTAGGTTTTCCGAATTTTTGTAACTTGAAGGCGCGCCTCCAGATATTTTTCGGGGGACATGTCCCTGTTACACCTTCTTTGCCGGATACATGGTATGACACTCCGAACTTGCATTTCCTCAGCATAAAAGATTTTATTGGTTTCTGTGCCGAAGAGAGGATCACCATAGAGAAAAAGTTTTACCTTTCAGAAACAGATGTGGTTAATTTGTTGCCGAACCTGTTAGCTCTAAACGCTGTTTTCCAACTATCCAGAAAATAGACAGTAAAAATCTTATCATGTCCGAAAAAAACACAACAGATTCTTTTGCCTGTTATTATGACAGGCTTAACAAAGAACAGAAAAAGGCTGTGGATACAGTCGAAGGGCCTCTTTTGGTCCTGGCAGGCCCCGGTACCGGAAAAACCCAGCTTCTCAGTGTAAGAGCCGCCAACATAATACGCCAGAAGAAGGCTTCCCCCGAGAATATACTTATACTAACATTCACCAATGCTGCGGCAAGGGCTATGCGTGAAAGGCTTGCCTCGATGATAGGGCATGAAGGTTACAGCGTCGAGGTGGAAACTTTCCATAGTTTTGCAAACTCTATTGTTCTTGAGTCTGAAGAAGCTATTAATTACGTCAAAGATAAGATAGAGATATCGGAGATCGAGAAGATCCGGGCTTTTGAGCACATTATAGATAATGAAGAAGGAATAAGGGGGCTCAGGCCCTTTGGAGCTCCGTACATACACCGGAGAGAGATCGAGAAAAAAATAAGTGAATTGAAAAATGAAGGTATTCATCCAGACGAACTTAAGGACAAGATAAAAGATTTTTCTCCGAATGGAGTGACTCTTGAAGAAAAGCATATTACCCGGCTTGAAGAACTTGCGCGAATATACGAAAAATATGAAAAGCTGAAAGATGAAAAAAGTTCACTGCTTTTCGATGAAAGGGGACGCATCGATTATGATGACATGATACTCATTGCGCTTGATGCATTAAAAAGTGAAGAAGATCTAAGAAAAGAGTTCAACCAGAAGTATAAATATATAATGGTCGATGAATACCAGGATACAAATGGAGCGCAGCTGGAGATGTTGTTTTCTATACTGTCCGGGGATAAGCCCAATATCTGCTGTGTGGGGGATGACGATCAGGCAATTTACAGGTTCCAGGGTGCTACCCTGGCAAATTTTCATAAGCTTAAAGACAGATATCCGGAGATAGAGACTATCTCTTTAAAAAATAATTACAGATCCAATAGCGATATTGTCAATTTGTCCGGCGAGATCATTTCACAGCTGCCATCGGAAGAGAGGGTGGCAGCAAAAAAACTTGTTTCCTGCCGGGATTACGAAGCCCGTAAAATAAATTTTCTTGAATTTTCTACCGAGGAAGAGGAACTTGCTTTTATGGTGGAAGAGATAAGGCGTCAGGCTGAGAGCATCCGACACGATGCGAGCCTTTCTGAAGAAGAAAGAGAAAAACCGTACAACAATATAGCCATCCTGGTAAGAAAAAGGGTCTATATACTGAAACTTGTGGATGCTTTTTTAAAGGCGGGGATACCCTATGCGACTGATGGCGCAGAGGATATACGTCAGGAGAAGAGGGTGCGGCAGATGCTGGATGTCTTGGAGCTTGCTAATCCCGAGATCGACAGCAATGAGAGAAAGTCCCTTTCATTGTATAAAGTACTCACTTCGGATTACCTGGAAGCAACTCACTCAGATGTCTTGAAACTTATAAATTTTGTTAACAGGAAACGGCAAACGGGGCAGGGGAATAATATTCTCTCGGAGAATTTCTACCAGCAGTTCCTGGAACATTTCGGTTCTTTTGAAAAAGATATGAATGATGACCTGATAGAACCTAATGAAGAGGACCATAAAAAACTTGATATATGTGTGAAAGACGGCTTGGAATTTGATAACGGATATGCTCTTCACCGGGCGGGATGGGTCATCCGCAGGCTTTTAGCGGATGCGTCAGCCCGGCCTGTCCATGATATGCTGCTTAAATTTGTTGATGATGCCAGACTATACAGGTTTATTCTTAAGAGGTATGGTAAAGACAAGGTGTTGAGGGTCAGGGACCTAAGGGCCATAGTCTCGTTCATTAATATGGTCAAAAAGTCTGACCTTGCCAACCCGGCATTGGGCCTTTCTGATTTCATGCGGGAAATGGAACTCAGGGAGATACACGGCATGCCCGTTAAGGGCGAACTTGCGACAATGAGCCAGGACGGCGTGCGGATATACACCGCACATGCTTCCAAGGGGCTCGAGTTCTACACGGTTTTCCTGCCCTTTTGTTTGGAGAAAAAAAGCTGGCCGGTACGGAGGAAAGGTGAAGTGATACGCCTGCCGCTGGAAGTGTATAAAAGCCGGGAAAGAATAAAAGAAAAGGGTAAAATAGGATTGTTGGACCATTATGACGAGCTTAGGCTTTTTTATGTGGCGTCGACAAGGGCCAAGGCCAATTTGATATATACGGCAACGCCGGCTGAAAAAGTAGTTATCAGCCAATTCTTTGAAAAGATGAGCATTAATCCATCTTCAGGGGTGTGTGATAATGAAGAGGATATTTTCCATAAGTTCCTGGATACTTCCGGGGGGAAAGATCCTTTTACGGGAACCGAGGATGTCTTGACCGATCTGGTTTCATCTCTCACACTGAACCCGACAAGCCTTAACAATTATATAAATTGTCGCCGAAAATTTTTATACGATAATGTCTTGCGCCTTCCGGGAAAGAAAAATCAGCATCTTATATTCGGAAACTGCGCCCATAAGGCTTTGGAAGATGTTTATTCCGCGTATATGGATACAAAGGTCTTTCCGCGGTTCGATTTTTTTAAGGCTTCTTTTAAGCAGGAACTCAATTACCAGGGAGCCAGTAATGCTATTCGGAACTGGTGTGACAGCCGTCTTGATCAGCTGGAAGGTTGGTATGAGAAAGAGGCAAAAGATCCTGTTATGCCCATTGATCTTGAGAACAAGATCGAAATGCATTTGCCCGACGGGCTGGTTTTTAGGGGAACTTTTGATAAAATAGAAAAAGATACTTTGGGAAGAATAAAGGTAGTGGATTACAAAACAGGTAAACCCGATAAACATGTAAAGGCTATAGCAAATTGCAGGGACCTGGAAAGTAATAAGTGTGATGATTATTACAGGCAGCTTATTGCCTATAAGTTGTTATATGATAAGGCCGGTCCGGGAGACTGCGTGGTGTCAAAAGGTGTTCTGCAGTTTCTTGAAAAAACAGCTACAAGCGTTAAAAAATATGGCCTTGAAATGGGAGCGTACCGCAACGAAGAGGTCGAGCTTACGGATGGGATGGTAGAAGAGCTTGAGAGGGTTTTGGCAAAATGCTGGCGGGATATACGTGCCCTTCAATTTGAAAAGCTTCCGGAGAGAGACGGAAAAGAAAGATGCACAAGATGTGAATATGATCACATATGCTGGGGAGATGAAATTTAAAGCTGTAAGCTTTAAGCTATAAGCTTTATTTTTACGCGTGCAGTTGGTTTTTTATAGCTTATAGCTAAAAGAGGAGTTTAACCATGGACAAAAAGTTTATAGCAGATTTTAAGGTGAATGAGCAGATAGACTCATATTTTATGCTTAGCAAAAAAGAACTGAAGCTCACAAAATACGACAAACCGTATTTGCAGATATCTTTGTCCGATAGGACAGGGAAGATAGAAGCGCGTTTGTGGGATGGCGCTGAGAAATTTAACGAAGCTGCTGATGTCGGAGACGTTGTTCAGATAAAAGGGGTTATTGATAAATACAGGGAAGAAAAGCAGCTTAAGGTTGACGCCATGGTCAAAGCGGACGACAGGGCGTTCAAGTATGAAGATATGGTGCGTGTCGCCGAGAATCGCGAAAAGATATTTGATGATATGGTAACTTTGCTGAGCACTATAAAGAATCAGTGGATGAAGCAGCTTGTGGCGCAGTTCCTGGACGATGAGAACCTGATGAAACTTTTCAAAGAAGGTGTCGGCGGTAAGATGTGGCACAATGCGTATATTGGCGGTCTTATGGAACATACATATGAAGTTATGTGCATAGCAGATCACATGTGTTCCATGTATTCCGAAGCGGATAGAGATGTAACTATTTTCGGAGGATTTGTTCATGATATTGGCAAGGTAGGAGAGCTTGATCCTAAAAAAATGGAGTATACGATTGAAGGCGGGCTTATTGGTCATATCGTTATAGGTCATAAGATCCTCATGGAAAAAATAAATGATATCAAGGATTTTCCATATGACCTGAAGCTCAGGCTTGAGCATATAATTTTGAGCCATCACGGGAAATATGAGCAACAGGCTCCGGTCCTTCCAAAAACGCTTGAGGCTACGATAGTTTACCATACGGATGAGCTTGTATCGCAGGCCAATGCGATAAAGGAAATACAGACGAACCAGGCGGAAGAGGGTAAGGTATGGAGCCATTTCGTTTCCATAAAGAACCGTAAGTATTTCATTAAATCCTCAGACAGTGAAGAGTGGTCCGATGGGGCTGAGTCTTTAAAACAGGAACCCAAACCTTCTGCGGGCGAAGATCTTTTCTCATAATATGGATAAGAAAACATTCGAAAGTTTGGTTATAAAGGCTCTTGAAGAACTCCCTCAGATCTTTAAGGACAGTCTTGAGAACGTAGATGTGGTTGTCGACAATATGCCTTCTCATGACGAGATAAGGTCCACAGGCGTATCCTCGAGACGTATGGTGCTCGGTTTGTATCAGGGGGTGCCGCTTTCCAAAAGAAGCTATTACTATGGCATGGTCATGCCGGACAAAGTATCAATTTTCAAAGATAATATCGAGCGCATATGCTCGTCTGATGAAGAGATAGTCAGGCTTGTTGCTCACACCGTTCAGCATGAAATGGCTCATCATTTGGGCATTTCAGATGACCGCCTTAGGGAATTAGGAATATATTGATCTCATTCTTGTGAATTTATTGTGCGGAAGCTGTCGATGTAGATCGGGCCGGTGTATGCCGGTTTACGGTTTGACTCGACGCGTACGGAGAGCTTGCGTATGTCGCTGCGAAAATCTTCGTCTACCACGGTCCTTTTCCAGTCCTTGCTATTATCTGAGATGTCGGCGACTATTGTAGTCCACCGTCCGGGAATGAGATTAAAGTTCTTTGACATTTCTACGAAACGCCACTTATCGCCTACGGTTAGTATAAATTTTCCTTTCAGTCCCGGAGGAGAATCAGACGGAACGAAAACGTCGACGGAAATTTTGTCGTATTCGCTGAAGTCCAGATATTGCTGCAGTTCTATCATTGCCCCGGTCCATTTTTTGCCGGGGAATTCTACGAACATTTCTAGACTGCCGGATCCGGTGGTGGAGATGTTGTTTGTATGTTTTAAAACTCTCGCGACATGATCTTTTTTCTCCCATGCCCATGCCGGGATCTCCCAGCCTTCCGTGCCTTTTTCAAAATCAAACAGTATGTCACCTTTGATATTCTTCGGTTTAGTTGCAGATGCCTCCTGGATGTACATTTTCATTGTCGGGCGGGGGATAGAGGTTATATAAACTACGCCTGTATCTTCATGTGTTAACTTAGAAACAGAAGGACGCATGTCATCGGAAGGTTTTATGTCCATGTCAAAAGCGACGGAAATACGTTTATGGCGCAAAAAGTTCCATACTGCCAGAGATCCTGCTAATGCGAGGATCAGAAAAGCGACCATGATGAACAGGCCTGTTTTCTTCTTCTTTACTGGAGGAGTTGCTTGAACAGGTTTGGCAGGCTGCGCGGTTTTTTCCTCTTTAGGAGCAACTTTGCCCGGCGTTCCAAAAAAAGTTTGCGAGAGTTCCTGATTTATTCTGTCCGGCGCAACTTTCTTTTTTGTCATATGTATGTCCTTTTCAAACGTGTAAAAACACTACAAAAATCATAATACAAAATTCGCGTATAAAAGTATACTAAAAACTTTCTAAAAAATATACAAAAAAAGCACTATGTCTGTTATGTAGAAATGTTTAGTGATACTATTTACAATATAGCGTACATATGGTATACTTTTGTCCTATATAGCACAAGATGTGTCATAAGGTTTATTTGCTGACCACAAAATAGTGGGAGGAGAAAATGAAAATTATTTCTATTGCGAATCAGAAAGGTGGCTGCGGCAAGACCACTTTGGCGGTTAATATAGCGGCAGCGCTGGCTAGATTGGGAGGAGAGACGCTTCTCATTGATCTTGATCCTCAGGGGCATGCCACTTACGCTTTGGGATATACAAAGATGGCTTCCGAAAGAAAAACATCATATGATGTTTTTAGGGCTCATTTTGATGAAAAGGAAGTTCCCTTTGAGGACCTTATCATAAACGATCGAGATAAGCTTTCTTTTATGCCTGCCAACATGATGTTGAGCGCTGTCGAGATAAATCTGGGAGGAGTGAACGGCGCCGCCGCCATACTGCATAAAACCTTATCCGACGCATTTTTTCAGAAGTTTGAGTATGTCATTATAGATTCTCCCCCTAGTTTCGGATTTCTTGCGCTTAACTCCATGTATGCAGCCGACATGATAATCGTTCCGATGGATCTCAGCTATTTTTCATTCAATGGTGTGGATAGCGTTTACCGGGTAAGAAGCCTTCTGAACACCGAGACCGGCAGGAACCCATCTGTTTATTTTGCGATGAATATTTATGACAAACGGTCAAACTTTGCCAAACAGTTCGATGAGGAGGCAAAGAACAAGATCGGCCCATACCTTCTTACGACAAAAGTTCGTTCAAGCGTTAGGTTGAGAGAGGCCGCGAGGGAAGGTAAGACAATCTTTGAATATGATTCTAAAAGTGCTCCGGCGTTGGACTTTTATAATCTTACGAGTGAGATTCTTACCATTGACGGCAGGAATACTGAAGTTACTGTGAGGGAGTTTTCGCTTCATGCTCCGGAAGCCGGGGCTGTATATGTTCTTGGAGATTTCAACGACTGGCAGCAGTCAGAATCGAATCGCCTTACAAAACTTGAGAGCGGTAACTGGGCAGCTCACTTTACACTAGACAGGGGATCCTATCGGTATAAATTTCTGGTCGACAATAAGTGGACACATGATCCCTCAAATCCGGTGACTGAGTCCAATGAATTCGGCACCGTAGATTCTGTTGTAAACGTATAATATATAGTCACTTACAAATGCGTAGGGGAGGGAACCCTCCCGGCACCTCCACCATTTAAACTAGAAACCGGAAGGAAATAAACTCCCTTCCGGTTTTTAGTTTTAAATGCATCACCTTCGGCGATTGATATTCACTCATTCAGCAAGCGTAGAAAGCAAGTTTTCTGCTTGCTTCATTCGTTTATATCCTGTGTCGGTATCGGGGTTTAAAAACCTCGCATGGGGCTCGGTTTTTATATCCTCTACGTTTTTTTTTGGCAGAAATCCCTTGAACTTACATATGAAATATAGTTTAATACACTCTTACTAATATTGATAGCAAACACTGCAATAACGACTAACTAAGGAAGGTAGTAAAATGACACAACCGATAGTTTATCCGAAAACAAAACAAGATATCGCTGTGCGTTACGATGGCAATCCTATATTAACGAAGGATGATGTTCCCGCAGCCGCGAAGGGCGTTTATAATTCAGGGTGTATAAAAACCAAAGAGGGTAAGTACGTTATGCTTTGCCGGGTTGAAACTCCTTCCATGAAACAGCTTATATGGCCCGCAGACTCTGATGACGGCCTTAGTTTTAAGTTCAGGCCGGAACCCATTAAAATGCCTGATACAGATGAATTCAAGGAGTATACAACGGGCATGTACTATGACCCCAGAGTGACGATGATAGACGACAAGTATTATATAGTGTTTGCCTGTCACAGCGGACATTCATGCCGGCTGGGACTCATGGAGTCACCTGACATGAAAGAATTTAAGTGGAAGGGGTTTATTACGGAGACAGACAACCGTAACGGCGTTCTTTTTCCGGAGAAGATCAATGGGCGTTACGCTCGTTTAGACCGGCCTAATACCGGCGACGGCCAGGGATATGTGTGGGTGTCATATTCTCCGGATCTCAGGTACTGGGGAGATGCGAAGGCAGTCGCGCAGACACAGGACGAATGGGGCTGGAAGAAGAATGGACCGGGAGCTGTACCCATAAAGACAGATAAAGGCTGGCTTGTGATATATCACGCCGTTAACGTTCAGTGCGAGGCACAGTATGTTTATCACCTGGGTGTTATGCTTCTTGACCTTGAGGATCCTTCGAAGATCATAGCCAGGGCCAAGGCTCCGATACTTTCTCCGACAACAGAGTACGAGCTGTATGGCCTTACTTACGCGGTAGTCTTTACTTGCGGAGCGGTTCTTGAAGATAACGGAGACGTAAAGATCTATTATGGCGGAGCGGATACTGTACAGTGCGTTGCTACGGCAAAGCTGGACGACCTGGTAGATGCCTGTTTCAATAGATAACAAATAACGAAATAGGGGTACAGTTTTTATTGTGCCCCTATTTTTTTGAGGGCATATGTCCAAAAAACTTAAGCTCGATCTACATGATATTTTTAATAAAGGTAAAGAAATTGACACGGCTCTGAGGGATGTTCTTGTCGATGCCAGAGATAGCAATGTTAAGATAGTTGAGATCATACCCGGTAAAGGCTCAGGACAGCTCAAGAAGAGGGTGCTTAAGTTTCTTGAGAGAAATAAAGATCTTTATGATAGGATAGATAAAGACTCTAAAAACTGGGGAAGACTTTTTGTAAGATTCAAGTGAGGATAGTATGGGGAGAAAAATAAGAGATTCCTGGGGGTCCCGTTTAGGGATGATAATGGCAGTTGCCGGTTCAGCCGTTGGTCTGGGGAATTTTCTAAGGTTCCCGGTCCAGGCAGCCAAGAACGGCGGCGGTGCCTTCATGATACCTTATTTTGTTGCTCTTCTTCTGGTGGGTATTCCCCTGATGTGGGTTGAGTGGTCCATTGGCCGCTATGGCGGAGGATTCGAGCATTCAAGTGCCCCGGGCGTTTTTCATAGTTTGTGGGAAAAGAATCGGTTTATAAAATACTTCGGTGTAATAGGTATCTTCGGTCCGCTTGTTATCATGATCTACTACACATATATTGAATCCTGGACGCTTGCTTATAGTTTCTTCGCTCTCACACAAAAATTTTCCGGGGTTCTGGATAACTCTTCCATGCAGGCCTTTCTGCGTGGATTCCAGGGGCTTGAAAGGAATCAGTATTTTTCAAGTATAGTTCCGGCGTACATATTCTTTCTGATAACATTTGCAATAAACATGATAGTCTTGAAACATGGCATACGTGGAGGCATTGAGAAGTTTTGCAAGATCGCTATGCCGACACTTCTGGTCTTTGGTGTTATCCTG
>CAYWDJ010000018.1:0-17033 GCA_964457005.1 uncultured Planctomycetia bacterium | reverse complement strand
GTTTTGGGGATTGCTTCGTCGGCCGCTGGCCTTCTCGCAATGACGTCATTGCGAGCGAAGTGAAGAGTCACAGATTGTCATCCCGGAATTCGTGAAGAGCCATAAGTTGTCATCCTGGGCGAAGGCGAAAGCCCCAACAAGTTGTCATCCCGGAATTCGCGAAGCGAATATCCGGGATCTAAAAACATACGAAAAGAACGAGCAGGAATAAACAAATGAAAGTTTTACTACATATTTGCTGCGGGATATGCGCGTTATCAGTGATCGAGCGGCTGCAGATAGAGGGACATGCCGTGACGGGATATTTTTATAATCCGAATATACATCCCCAGGATGAGTACAAGAAACGTCTTGAAGTCGCGGAAAAGGCGGCGGAATCGTACGGGATAGACCTTGTTGAAGAAAGATACGACAGGGAGAACTGGTTCCTTGCCGTTAAGGGGCAGGAGAATGAACCGGAAGGCGGAGGGCGTTGCAAGGTATGCTATAAAATGCGGCTTCAAAAAACATATGAGTACTCCAGATATCACCATTTTGACCTGTTCACGACTACTTTAACCGTGGGGCCGATGAAAGAAGCCGCTATTATAAACCAGATAGGACGGGATATCGGCGAGGATCGATTTATATGTGCTGACTTCAAAAAAAAAGACGGGTTCAAAAGGTCGATCGAACTTGCAAAAGAAATGGAGCTTTTCAGGCAGGATTATTGCGGGTGCATTTATAGCTTAGAAGAGAAATATCGACGAGAGAAAAAATGACACAAAAAAAACAGATTTCGCAGGGGACTTTCCTGAAGCGAATAAAAGATACCATTAAGCATTACGATATGCTTCACAAGGGAGATAAAGTCCTTGTTGCGGTCTCCGGAGGACCTGACTCAGTTTGTCTGTTACGGGTTCTTAAGGAGTTTGTAAGGCCTCTGGGAATAGACCTTGTCGTGGCCAATATGGATCACTGCATACGGGGAAAGGAATCCGCAAAAGATTCTGATTTTGTAAAAGATCTTTCCGAAAAGCTAGGGCTAAAATGTGTTCTTGCAAAAGTAGATGTTAAGGCGGTTTCAAGGAAGAATATGTCTCTGGAAGAAAAGGCCAGGATGGAAAGGTATAAATTTCTCGCCAAAACTGCTAAAAACAATGGGTGCAGCGTTATGGCGACCGGTCACACTATGGACGACCAGGCGGAAACCGTTATGATGCGTATAGTGAAGGGGGGCTCTCCTCGGAGTGTCGCGGGAATACCTCCGGTACGTTATGAGAAGGATATAAAGGTTATCAGGCCGCTTATTCGTACAGAGAAAAAATATATACTCGATTTTCTTGAAAAAGAGAAAGCCGAGTTTGTTGAGGACAAGACCAACAAGGACCCAAAATATTTCAGGAACAAAGTTCGCCTTCAGGTGCTGCCGTATATTGAAAAGATCAATCCTCAGATAAAGAGGACCCTGGTCAACTTTGCGGACGCTCTCAATGACGACCTTGGATCTCCGGCGACGCAGGGGGCCGAAGTCTTTGTAAGTCAAATAATGGAGAAAAACACGGCAAGATCCCGAAAAATAAAGGTTCGGATCAGGGATCTCTTGCTTCAGCCGGCGTCCATAAGAAAAGCGGTGTTTAAGGAGCTTTTCGTTAAAGCCGGGGGAAATGTGAAGAAGCTGACTCACCGGCACTGGATGGATATGGACTATTTTCTGAGATCATCCCGTAAAAGTAGTTCCATAGATCTTCCCGGGGAGGTAATGGCCGAGAGGACAGCCGATGAAATAGTATTTAAAAAACGGGCATCGGGTAAGAAGTAAGATTGACCCGCCAGATGTCATATGCTAGAATAACGACTTAATAATATTAATTTATAAACAATGATAGGAGACCATGGACATAAAAAACAAAAAGAACCTTGGAAAGAATAAAAATAATCCCGATCCTTCAAAAGCCCCGCAGAAGAATAACAAAAACCTTATAGTCTGGATATTGATCCTGGTAGGTATTTTCTATATGTTCCAGTGGGTGTTCACTTCTGTAGAAGACACACAGTCCGGGGTGACGTATAAAGATTTTTACGATATCGTGGAGACCAACAACGATACGGGCAGGATAGTCTCCGTAGTGATGGTGCAGGATAGGGTTTCCGGTAAATTCGCTGATGGAAAGGCTTTTGCCGTGAATATTCCCGCGGATGATCCCGGGCTTGTCAAACTACTCAGGGAAAATGTTCCTAACTTTGATGTTAAGCCGGCAGACACTCTTATATCAAATCTGTTCTATTCGCTGGGCCCCATGATGATATTCATATTTTTCCTGTGGTTCTTTATCTACAGGGGAGCCTCTTCTGGAGGGGGAAAGATGATGTCTTTCGGTAAGTCCAAGGCGCGTCTTGCTACAAAAGATCAGCTTAAGGTTAATTTTGGCGATGTCGCTGGCATTGAGGAAGCCAAAGAAGAGCTCAAGGAAATTATCGAATTCTTAAGAGATCCGCTTAAATTTCAGAAGCTTGGAGGGAAAATGCCTAAGGGTGTTCTTTTGATGGGGCCTCCGGGTACCGGAAAGACCCTTCTTGCTAAAGCCGTAGCCGGAGAGGCTGAAGTTCCATTTTTCAGTATATCCGGATCTGATTTTGTTGAGATGTTCGTTGGAGTCGGGGCGTCTAGAGTAAGGGATCTTTTTGAGCAGGCAAAGAAATCCGTCAAGCTAAGTAAGAAGGGCTGTATTATCTTTATGGACGAGATAGATGCTGTCGGACGCCAGAGATTTAGCGGTATAGGTGGAGGGCATGATGAAAGAGAGCAGACGCTTAACGCATTACTTTCTGAAATGGACGGGTTCGATACCGGGACGGGCGTTATTTTGATAGCTGCTACCAACCGACCGGATGTGCTTGATCCCGCGCTCCTGAGACCGGGTCGTTTTGACCGCCAGATAGTGGTTGACCGTCCGGATCTTGAAGGCAGGCTTGCGATCCTCCAGGTCCATGCGAAAAAAGTAAAGATGGCCGAAAGCGTAGATCTTTCTACAATAGCCAAGCAGACAATATATTTTTCAGGAGCGGACCTTGCTAACCTTATAAATGAGGCGGCCCTTCTTGGAGCAAGAAGGAACAAGGAAGAAGTGACTATGGATGAGCTCCAGGAAGCCATGGAGCGTGTTATTGCAGGCCCGGAAAGAAAATCACGAAAGAAGAGTACGGAAGATAAAAAGATAATCGCTTATCACGAAGCGGGACACGCGCTTATGTCTTATCTTGTCCCGGGAGCTGACCCTCTTCATAAGGTTACTATAGTTTCAAGAGGGATGGCGGGTGGCTATACTATACAACTTCCAAAGAAAGACCAGTACCTTAGAATGAAGAGCCAATTTAATAACGAGATAATCTCTCTTCTAGGCGGCAGGGCCAGTGAAGAGATAACGTTTGCTGAAGCATCTAATGGCGCGCAGGATGACATCAAGCGCGCAACGGCTACAGCGCGTGATATGGTTACGCTGTACGGGATGAGCGAAAAACTGGGACATCTTACTTTTGGAAAAAGGCATGGACAGGTTTTTCTTGGCAGGGATATAACTGAAGAGAGAAACTACAGTGAAGAAACGGCCAGAGTAATTGACGAGGAAGTTAAAAAGATCGTTGATAGCTGTTACGATACGGCCATAATGCTTTTGACAAGCAACAAGGACAAGCTTGATGTTCTGGCCAAAGAGCTCATAGAAAAAGAGACATTGTCTGAGGCCGAAGTAACTGAGCTTATCGGGCTTAAAAATGGTAAAGATAATAAAGAAGCATGACAGACATAGACCAGACAAAAGAGATAAAATTTAATAAATACTCACTTCCCATAGGTGAAAGAACCTGTATCATGGGGGTCTTAAATGTTACCCCGGATTCTTTCAGCGATGGTGGAGAATGCATATCTGTCGAGAAGGCTTTAGAAAGAGCTCTTCTCCTGCAGGAGGCCGGCGCGGATATGATAGATGTCGGGGGAGAGTCATCTCGCCCCGGGGCTGAAAGCGTTTCTGTGGGCGAAGAGCTGGAAAGGGTTATCCCTGTTATTCGGGCGCTGAAGGATAAAATAACAGTTCCCATATCGATTGACACTTGTAAGAGTGAGGTCGCGGAGAAGGCGCTGGAAGCCGGTGCCAGTATAGTCAATGATATCACGGCTCTTGGCTCCGATAAAAGAATGGGGAAAGTGGTGTCAAAGTTCAATGCGGGCCTTATTCTTATGCACATGAAAGGGGATCCCGGGACCATGCAGGACTCTCCTCAGTATGAGGATGTTGTTGAGGAGGTCTTTGAACACTTGCTTGATGCTGTCTCAAAAGCGGAATCGGCGGGAGTGGATCCCGATAAAATAATAGTTGATCCCGGGATAGGTTTTGGAAAGACAATAGACCATAATTTGAAGATCATAAACAGTTTAAAAAGGCTTAAAGGGCTGGGTAAGCCCATACTTGTTGGAACTTCCAGAAAATCTTTTATTGGAAGCGTTACAGGGAAAGAGGTTTCGGAAAGAGCTTTTGGCACCGCGGCTAGTATCTCCGCGGCAATAATTAAGGGTGCAGATATTGTCAGGGTCCATGACGTGGCAGAAATGCGTGATGTGGCCCGTGTAACCGATGCGATAATAGGGGCTTGATATGGATTTTATTTTTAGTTCGTGGGAAATAGTTCTAGAAGTTCTTCTTCTCTGGGTGGTGTTCTATCTTGTCTATTTGCTCTTAAAGGACACGGTGGCAGAGGCCGTACTTAAGGGAGTGATAGTCATCTCCCTTGTTATTCTGGTGACGCGCGGGATGAACCTGGTCATAATTAACTGGTTATTGACGCGGCTCCTTGCGATATCGGTTATAGCTTTTCTGATAATCTTTCAGCCGGAGATCCGGAGAGGGCTTGCCAGGATAGGTCGGTTTGGTATGTTTTCAGGGGAAAGTGCAACCCTTGCCGAAATATCAAAGGCGGCGGTAGTTCTTTCCAAAAAGAGAATAGGCGCTCTTATAGCCGTTGAAAGAGAGATAGGCCTGAGGCGTTACGTGGAGAGCGGAGTGGCTGTTGACGCGGAGGTTACGAGCGAACTCATTAATACGATATTTTCTTCCACATCCCCTCTGCATGACGGAGGTATAATTATCTCCGAGCAGAGGATAGAAGCGGCAGCCTGTCTTTTTCCTCTTACCCAGAACCCCGATGTGCCAAAAACCATGGGTACCCGGCATAGAGCGGCTATTGGCCTGAGTGAAGAGGCTGATGCGGTTATTCTTATTGTAAGTGAAGAGTCCGGAAATATATCTTTTGCCATTGCCGGTAAGATCACTAAAGGGCTTGAGCCCAAAAATGTTGGTAAGTTCCTTGAAGGTGTTTGTGTTCCCAGAAAAGAAAAACCTTCTTTCTGGGGAAGTTTTAAGAATAAAATTCTCCGGGAAAAAGGTGAAAAATGAGGATCAAAAATATAATATTCCATAATTTCTGGGCAAAATTCTTTTCACTGGTTCTGGCGGTCACGACCTGGTTCTATGTCTTTGACCTTATAAACAGCGGTGAGTCATACGCTCCGAAGAAACAGACGATAGAAGATCTCTTTGCCAAGTACAAGTTCATCGTTAAAGAGGTATCTGTTAAACCTGTTTTTTTCGGAAAGCCGCCTCAGGGGTATCAGGTTCTTTTTGATGACGTTACGGTTACTCCTGCGAAGATATCGATATACGGCCCTGAAGATATAATGCAGAATGTTGAAGACCTCAAAACAGAGAAGATATACATAGGGGAATATACTAGAACATTCACACTCAAGGTTGGGCTTGTTTCAGAGAACAAAATGCTTAAGTTTAACGATAAAACGGTAGAAGTGTATATTCCTGTTAAGCGGTTGGTCGACAAAAAATCTAATGGTAAATAAACTATGAAATTGGGAGTTAATATAGATCACGTGGCAACGGTTCGAGAAGCTCGTAAGACTGTCGAGCCGGATCCCGTAGAAGCCGCGCTATTAGCCGAGAAGGCCGGCTGTGACGGGATCGTCTGTCATTTGAGGAAAGATCGAAGGCACATATCCGATAAAGATCTTGCGCTTTTGAAGGAAAAGGTCACAACACGCCTTAATCTTGAGATGTCAGTAGATCCGGAGATAGTCGATATAGCTTGCAGCACAATGCCTGACCAGGCAACCATTGTTCCGGAGAACAGGCAGGAAGTTACAACTGAAGGAGGGCTTGACGTTGCCGGAAACTTTTCCAGAGTTAAGGAAGTGATAGACCGTCTTTCGGAAAAAGGTATAGAGGTGAATCTTTTTATCGATCCTGAGGAAGAGCAGGTCGAGGCTTCCAAAAAGGCCGGAGCGAAATTTGTTGAATTTCATACAGGAAGATTTGCCGAAGAGTTTCTGGTAGGCAGAAATTATCAGGTCGAACTGGAAAAGCTTGCGGAAGTGACGGCTTTTGCGGCAGGGGAAGGCATTATACCCTGCGCGGGGCATGGGCTTACATATGACAATGTAGGCCTTATTACAAAGATCCCGGAGATATATGAACTTAATATCGGCCACTCAATAATATCTAGATCTATATTTACAGGGATAACGGAAGCCGTACGGAAGATGAAGGAGCTTATATCATGATGGTGGCGGGTATAGGTATAGATGTGGTTAATATCGCGAGGTTCGAAAAAGCTTTCAAACAACATGGCGACAGGTTTCGTGACCGCATCTTTACTCAGAAGGAGCTTGATCATGCCGAAGAGAAGAAATCATTTTACATGCATATGGCGGGCAAGTTTGCGGCGAAGGAAGCTGTTAAAAAAGCATTGCCGGATGGTGCGAGGATAGGACTTAGCTGGACCGATATCGAGATACTTAATGATTCGGATGGAAAACCTTATACTGTGCTTCATGGTGAAGCAAAAAAATTGATGGAAGAAAATGATCTGGCACAGGTACTAGTCAGTATATCTCATACTAACGATGTGGCTGTGTCTAACGGAATGGCGGTAAAAAATGGCGCATGAACATTTGGGTAAAATACCAGGAAGAAAAGATGAGAACCACAAAGGGGATTATGGTAGAGTATTCGTTGTTGCTGGGTCTAGAGGCCTGACGGGAGCGGCATATCTTACGTCAATGGGAGCTCTTAAGGCCGGCAGCGGCCTTGTTACCTGCGGAATTCCCGAATCGCTCAACACTATAATGGAGATAAAACTTACCGAGGTCATGACCCGTCCGCTTGCTGAGACCGCGGGGCAGTCCTTTAGTAAGAAAGCTAAGAAAGATATCTTGGAGGTCTTGAGTAAATGTGATGTGCTGGCATTGGGTCCCGGGATAGGGACAGAAGCTGAGACTAAAGAACTTGTAAAAGAAATACTTCTTGAAGCGAAGAAGCCGGTTGTTCTGGACGCCGATGGTCTTAACTGCCTCGAAGGGGATGTCGGTGTTCTTACCAAAAGAAAGAGCAGCACGGTTATTACTCCGCATCCGGGAGAGATGGCAACTCTTGTGGGTAAAGAGGTATCCGAGATACAGGCTGACAGGGAAGAGGCCGCGAAAAGTCTTGCCGAGGTAACGGGTAGTGTTGTTTGTTTGAAGGGGCATAAGACCATTATAGCTTCTCCGGACGGTTCGGTTTATGTGAATGCTACGGGCAACTCTGGTATGGCAACGGGAGGGACGGGCGACGTGCTTACCGGCATGATAGCTTCATTTATAGGCCAGGGTGTCGAGGAGTACAGTGCGGCCGTTAGTGCTGTTTATCTGCATGGCCTGGCTGGAGATCTCGCTGCTGAGAGAAAAAGCCCGTTCTGTATGATAGCTTCGGATATTCTCGATAACTTAGGTGATGCCTTGGAGAGAGAAGGGATGTAATATTAATTCAGGTGTATAAATAAAAAAACCCGGCTTAAAAAGCCGGGTTTTTTTATTTGTAGTATAAAATAATATTTACACTGCTTTTATGACCTTACCTGCCTTGATGCATTTAGCACAAACCGTTACCTTTTGTTTCTTGCCGTCTATTAAAGCGTTAACTGGCTGTATGTTAGGGGAGAAACGGCGCAGGGTCGTACCGGTTACTCTCTGCCCGACACCACCTTTACTTTTAGCCATACCTCTACGGCTTATACTTCTGCCACTTACAGGTTTTTTTCCGCATACGTAACATTCTCTTGCCATAGTAAAACCTTTCTTTTATAATTATGTGTTGTCTCTTTAACAACTAGTTTATTTACAAAGCAATAGCTCACAGCTATTTAGCAAAATTGAATGAAAATAATAACATATAAGAATCTAATATGCAAGTGAAAAAAACATCTGGAGAGATCCCCATACGATATATCAAGGGTGTAGGCCCCCAGAGGGCTGAGACCTTTGGGAAACTCGGGATTTATTCTTTGTCCGACCTTTTTTACTATCTGCCCAGGAGATATGAAGATCGAAGCAATATAATCGAGGTGAAGGACGTGAAGCCGGATGAGGTTCAGGCGGTTATCGGCAAGGTCTTGAAGGTCAGTACGTTCAGGGCCAGGACGGGAACCGGGATAGTTGAAATGGCTATAGGAGATGATAAAAAGAGGGTTTTTGCTGTTTGGTATAATATGCCGTTTATGGGTAAGGTGTTCAAGGTAGGTCAGACAGCGGTGCTGTTTGGAAAGGTGGAAAGGCAGAAGAGGCTGCAAATAAGCCATCCGGATTATGAGATCATAGAGGAGGACATCTCCAAATCGCTCGAGGTGGGAAGAATAATCCCCATATATTCTCTTACGGAAAACCTGTCACAGAGATATCTCAGGAAGATAGCCTATGGAGCTATTCAGGGTCATATAAAAGACGAGGGAGATACCATCCCAACCCCCGTAAGGGCAAGGCATAAGCTGGTCGACCTTAAATTTGCTATTGAAAATATACATTTTCCGCATTCTTCGGAAAATCTCGAGAGAGCATACAAGCGTCTTGTTTTTGAGGAGTTTTTTGTCCTTCAGGTAGTCATGGCGCTTAAACGAAAGAACCTTGTTAAGGACGGCGTCAAGCATGATATTAAAGAAGGGCTGAGAGAAGATTTTGAAAACCTTTTTTCATTCGAGCTTACGGGTGATCAGAAAAAATGTCTTAATGATATGGAAAGTGACATGTCTTCTGAAAAACCCATGTACCGGCTTCTCCAGGGTGATGTGGGAAGTGGAAAGACGGTTGTCGCCATGTATGCTCTTCTTCTGGCGGCGGTAGGGGGCCATCAAACCGCGCTTATGGCACCCACGGAGATCCTGGCAAGGCAGCACTACGTGAATATCAGCAAAACTTTTATGCCGCTGGGGCTCAATGTGCGTCTTCTGGTCAATGGATTGGACCCTCAAGATTCAGAAAAAATAAAAAAAGAGATAAGGAACGGAGAGGCCGACATTGTTATTGGTACGCATGCTCTTATTCAGGAAAAGGTGGATTTTAAAAACCTCGGCCTTGCGGTAGTGGATGAGCAGCATAAGTTTGGCGTGCAGCAGAGAGCTGCATTGCGAGAAAAGGGACGGACTCCCGATATGCTTTTTATGACAGCTACCCCTATCCCTAGAAGCCTTGTTCTGACGGTGTTTGGGGATATGGATATATCCTATTTAAAAAGCAAACCGTCAGGCCGGGAGCCTGTTACGACATATTGGGTTGGTGAGGACAGAAGGGAAAAAGTATATGATTTTGTGCGTGGAGAGATAAAGGATGGACGCCAGGTTTTTATAGTTTACCCCAGAGTTAAAAGCACGGGCCTTTCTGACCTAAAGTCAGTTGAGGAAATGTTTGGACATCTCAGTAAGGATGTTTTCTCCGATCTGAGGGTGGCAATGATCCACGGTCGGATGAAGGCAAAGGAAAAAGACGAGATAATGAAAGCGTTTCGCGGTAAAAAATATGACATACTGGTTTCTACAACGGTTGTGGAGGTGGGCGTAGATATTCCTAATGCTTCGGTAATGGTAGTCGAACATGCTGAAAGGTATGGTTTGTCTCAGCTTCATCAGCTGCGAGGCCGCATAGGAAGAGGCAAATACGCATCGTATTGTATCCTGCTGGGTGAGCCTAAAACTGAGTCGTCACAGGAAAGGCTCAGCACGATGACAGAAACTGATGATGGTTTTATGATAGCGGAAAAGGACCTTGATATCCGGGGTCCCGGAGAGTTTCTTGGTACGCGCCAAAGCGGACTTCCGGAGCTCAGGTTCGGTAATATTGCAAAAGACTTTTCTATAATGGAAGAGGCAAGGGAAGAAGCGTTCACTTTGGTAAAAGAAGATCCGGATCTTGCGGATCCGCACAATCGATTTATCCGTAAGTGTATAATAGAGAGATTTGGAGGTAAAGTTAAGATATGAGGATAATTGCCGGAGAATTCAGGGGGCGCAAGATAATACAACCGGAGTCAATGGCTGTAAGGCCTACAAAAGACAGGATACGTGAGGCAGTATTCAATGTCCTTGCACCGGTTCTTCCCGACAGCGCCGTTTTGGACATTTTTGCCGGGTCGGGAGCTTATGGCCTTGAGGGCCTTTCAAGAGGCGCAAAAAGTGCTCTTTTCGTAGAGAAAGACCGGGGATGTGCCGGGGTAATAAGCGAGAATATAAGGATTCTCGGAGTTGAGGCCATTTCGGAAGTAATGAGTGGAGATGCATCGGAAAGCATAGCTAAATTAGGTGAACGCAAAGATAAATTTGATATCATATTTGCCGATCCCCCTTATAATAAGAATATGATTAAAAACATCTTGATAATAATAAATGATTATGATATATTAAGCCCTTCTGGATTGCTCGTCGTTGAGCACCACGTCAGAGAAGTCCTTCCTGAGTCTCAGGGGGGTCTTTTTATATGTAAAACAAAGACTTACGGTAAAACATCGATATCGATGTATCAGAAGAAATGAGCAGAATAGCAGTATATCCGGGCACTTTTGATCCAGTTACATATGGGCATTTGGATGTGATCAAAAGGGTGTCTTCAATTTTTGACAAGGTATTTGTCGCTGTGGCGGGAAGTAGTGACAAGGGACCTTTGTTTTCGGTAGAAGAGCGCCTTGAAATGATGAGAGATGCTACGTCGGAATACAGTAATGTTGAAGTTGAAGCGTTCAGCGGGCTGGTTGTAGATTATGCGGTATCGAAGTCTGTAAACGTAGTGGTAAGAGGCCTCAGAATGATATCAGATTTTGAATATGAGTTTCAGATGGCCCTTACAAATAGAAAACTTAATTCTGAAGTTGAAACGGTTTTTATGATGCCGAATGAATCGTATTCATACTTATCGAGTAAGCTCATCAAAGAGATCTCGAAGATAGGAGCTGATGTTTCGGCATTTGTTCCACGTAATGTCGAAAAAAAACTGAAAGAGAAGCAGGAGAAATGAAAAGAATATTAGCATTAAGAGATAAGGCAAAAGGCCTGAAAAGAACTGTGGTGCTGCCAGAAGGCGGAGATAAGAGAGTTGTCAAAGCTGCTTCTTTCCTGGCGGAAGAAGGTATTGTTAATGTTATTCTCTTGGGGGCGGAGGAAGAAATGAAAGAGCTTGCCTCGGAGCTCTCTGTCAGTCTGGACAAGGTGAATCTAGTCGATCCCGCAAAACATGACAAAAGAGAAGAGATAGTAAATACTTATTACGAACTCAGGAAAAACAAGGGAATGACCTTTGAAGAAGCTGAAGAACTTGTGCTCGGGAAGCTGGTGTTCTATGCGGCTGTCATGACAAGGCTTGAGATGGCGGATGGTTTTGTAGCCGGGGCCGTACATACGACAGGTGATGTCGCAAGGGCTTCCATACACTGCCTTAAGATAGACAGAGAAGTAGGCACTGTTTCAAGTTCATTTTTAATAGAGATGGAAAATAGCCCGTTCGGTGAGGACGGGTTATTTGCATTTGGGGACTGCGGTATTATACCGTATCCTTCAGCAAGGCAGCTTGTAGGCATTGCTATAGCAACAAGCGATACGTTTGGAAGCCTTTTTGGGGTAGAGCCCCGGGTTGCGATGCTGAGTTATTCTACAAAAGGAAGCGCTGGCGGAGACTCGATCGATACTATTCGCACAGCACTTGCAAAAATTAAAGAAAAAAGACCGAACCTTATGATAGATGGAGAGCTGCAGCTTGATTCGGCGATAGTTCCTGATGTTGCCGAGCGTAAATGCCCGGACAGCAAAGTTGCCGGACACGCGAACGTTCTGATATTTCCAAATCTTGATGCTGGAAATATTTCATATAAACTTGCGCAAAGGCTTGGTAATGCAAGAGCTGTAGGGCCGATAATACAGGGGCTTACAAAGCCATGTAGTGATCTTTCAAGGGGATGCAGTTGGGAAGATGTGGTTGATACTGCTGTGGTCGTGTCTATAAAGTCGCAGAGGAATAGCTGATATGTTGATACTTGTTGTTAATTGCGGATCATCGTCAGCCAAATATGATCTTTTTGATGTGGAGAAAGAGATTTCTCTGTGTCGAGGCGCTATCGAAAGGATCGGCGAAAAGGTTGCCACGCTTACGCATGAACTGAATGGAGACGGCAAGACAAAGACGGAAATAACCTGTCCGGATCATCATAGGGCCATTGAGATCATAAGAGATGTTGTTTGTTCTCCGGCATACGGGATGGTTTGCAACGTCAATGATATAATAGGTGTTGGACACAGGGTAGTGCACGGAGGAGAAGAGTTCAATGAAAGTATCCTTATCGATGACGAGGTTATAGCAAACATCGAAAAGTATTCGGAATTGGCGCCTCTCCATAACCCTCCTGCTCTTGAAGGTATCCGAGGATGTATGAAGAATTTTGCCGGGGTGCCGCAGGTAGCGGTTTTTGACACGGCGTTCCATCAGTCAATGCCGGAATATGTATACTGCTACGGGATACCGTACGAGTATTATGAAAATGACGGAATAGGGAAGTGTGGGTTTCACGGGACAAGCCACAGGTATGTTTCAGGTAAAGCCGCGGAGATCCTGGGAAAGCCCGAGAAAGACCTAAAGATGATAACGGTGCATCTCGGTAATGGCTGCAGTATGGCCGCCATTGACGGGGGTAAGAGCATAGATACTTCTATGGGGTTTACTCCGCTTGAAGGGCTCTTGATGGGGACAAGGTCGGGGGATATAGACCCGGCGATTATTTCATATTTCATGCATGTTGAAAATATGACAGCCGAAGAAGTTACGGACATACTTAACAAAAAAAGCGGACTTCTTGGAGTTTCCGGGGTAAGTAATGATATGCGTGATATTTTAAGAGCCATGGAAGAAGGCGATGCCAGAGCGAAGCTTGCGTACGAAATTTTTGTTTACAGGATAAAAAAATATATCGGGTCGTATGCTGCTGTTCTGGGCAGGGTAGACGCGGTAGTTTTTACGGCAGGAATAGGAGAGAACGTTCCCGCTATAAAAGATAGTATCAAGGAAGACCTTAGCGGTCTTTTGGGTGAAACAGAATTTATGACAGTAGGTACGAATGAAGAGTTGTTGATAGCCAAAGACACGTACACAATAGTGAAAGAGGTTGTTAGGGGATAGTTTAAAGGAGGAAACAGAAATGCCAAAAGTAAAACATAGACATTCAAAGCAGCGTGGAAGAAAGAGGAGAACGCACTATAACGCGGAACCGGTTTTTCTTTCAACATGTTCACAGTGTGGAAAGGCCAAGAAGCCTCACCACGTCTGTTCTTACTGCGGATATTTTGATGGTACTCAGGTGAAATATGTAGAGTCCGCGGAAGAAAGAAAAGAACGCAAAGAGAAAAAAGAGAAAAGAGGATAAGCTCCAAAACTGGAGGAAAAGATGAGAGTTGGACTTGATGCGATGGGGGGCGATAAAGCTCCTGGATGTGCCGTAGAAGGCGCAATAATGGCCGCCAACGAATACAATTACCACGTGACTTTAGTTGGTAATGAACGAATGATCAGGGATCATTTGAAGGGACGTGATTATCCTTCAAATAAGATCGATGTCGTGCATGCTTCGGAAGCAATAGAGATGCACGAGCCGGCAGCTTTGTCTGTGCGGAAGAAGAGAGATTCTTCTATCGTAAGAGGATCTAACCTGCTTAAAAAGGGAGCGTTTGACGCTTTCGTGAGCGCGGGGAATACCGGGGCCGTAGTTTGTGCCGCCACGTTAAGCTTAAGGCTTCTTCCGGGAGTAGACAGGCCGGGGATAGCGGTTATATTCCCCACGGTTACAACGCCTGTTCTTGTGATTGATGTGGGCGCTAATATTGATCCAAAACCTCTTCATCTTTTGCAGTATGGGATCATGGGTGACGCGTATTCCAAACACATCCTTGGCAAGAGCAATCCCAGTATAGGCATACTGAATATCGGAGAGGAATCCAGCAAGGGTACTGATTTTGTAAAAGAAGCCCACATAATGCTTAGTGAGAGTGAACTGAACTTTATCGGGAATGTCGAGCCGAAAGACTTGTATCAGGGAAAGGCCGATGTTGTTGTGTGTGATGGTTTTACGGGTAACGTGGTCCTCAAGGTTACTGAAGGGCTTGCTGACGCTGCTAAGACAATGATAAAAAAAGAGCTTAAGGAAAGCGGGTGGATCACAAAGATCGGGGCCCTGATGACGGTTCCTACTTTTAACATTATTAGAAAAAAAGTGGACGCTACGGAATATGGCGGAGCGCCTTTGCTAGGGGTAGACGGCAGCGTTATTATCGCGCACGGCTCTTCCAATGCCAAAGCCATAATGAACGCGGTAAGGGTAGCCGGCGAATTCGTTAGCCACAAAGTTAATACTCATGTGGTCGAAGAGCTTAAGAGTTATTAACATAATAGGAGAAAAAAAATGAGCGAGACAAGAACGGGTATATTGGGAGTAGGTAAATATCTGCCGGAAAATGTTCTGACCAACGCAGATCTTGAAAAAATGGTGGATACCACCGATGAGTGGATAGTAACAAGAACCGGAATAAAAGAAAGACGTATTGCCTCCGACAATGAAGCGGCCAGTGACATGGCATACAAGGCTGCCAAAAGGGCGCTTAAGAATGCGAATGTCGCGGCGGAAGATATTGATCTTATTATCGTGGCGACAATAACGCCGGATATGTTCTTTCCTTCGACAGCTTGTCATGTGCAGGCAAAACTTGGCGCATCAAAAGCCGCAGCTTTCGACGTGTCTGTTGCGTGTTCCGGATATATATACGCATTCGCTATAGCTGACCAGTTTATAAAGAGCGGAATGTATAAGCATGCTTTGGTTGTAGCGGCCGAGAAGTTATCATCTGTTACTGATTGGAATGATCGTGGAACATGTATTCTTTTCGGCGACGGAGCCGGAGCTTCTGTTTTGGGTCCGGTCACTGATGGTGGTATTCTAGGCGTGCATCTCGGGGCGGATGGAACAAAGGGAGATCTTCTTCGGCTTCCTGCTGGAGGTTCAAGAATGCCGGCTTCTTTTAAGACGGTTGAGAACAAACTTCATACAATAAAAATGGAGGGAAATATTCTCTTCAAACACGCGGTAAAGATAATGGCTGACGCCGCTCTTGCCGTAGCCGAGCCTTTAGGGCTTCAGGGCGATGACATAGATATTATCATCCCGCATCAAGCGAATATCCGAATATTGAATGCTGTAGCTAAAAGGCTGGGGGTAGATCCGCATAAAAAGGTATATCTCAACATAGAAAAATACGGAAATATGTCGGCTGCATCGAGTGCTGTCGCGCTTACCGAAGCGGTTGAAGAAGGCAGAATTAAAAAAGGTGATATTATTCTTATGGACGCGTTCGGGGGCGGTTTGACCTGGGGCGCGCTTATCATTAAGTGGTAAAGAAAGGAACAGACATGGCGAAGAAATACGGTTTGTTGTTTCCGGGACAGGGTTCCCAGTCAATAGGAATGGGTAAAGCGCTTTATGAAACTCAGGCGGCCGCAAGGTGGGTATATAATAAGGCCAATGAAGTCCTGGGTGTGGATATAAAAAGTCTTTGTTTCGACGGTCCGGAAGACCAGCTGCAGACAACTGCAAACAGTCAGCCCGCGATTTTTACAACCAGTATAGCGACGCTTAATGTTCTTGTAGAAAAACTGAAGGGATCTCCGGTGGGTGAAGAAGGCAAGGAGATCTTTTCAAAAGAAGATATATCCGAGATAGGGCTTGTAGCAATGGGCCTTAGTCTTGGGGAACCCACAGCCCTGGTCGCTTCAGGCGCCATTTCTTTTGAAGAAGGGCTAAAGTTTGTCGCGAAAAGAGGCCAGTACATGCAGGAAGCCTCTAAGAAAGAGCCCGGCAAGATGGCGTGTATCATGGGGATGGACCTCGACAAGGTAGAAGAACTTTGTAAGGGTGTGGGCGTACAGGTGGCAAATCTGAACTGCCCCGGACAGGTTGTAATTTCCGGCCCTGATAGCCGTATAGAACTTGCTGCTGACCTTGCTACAAATTCCGGTGCGAAGAGAGCTATCATGCTCAAGGTGAGCGGAGCGTTCCATTCTGAACTTATGCTCCCGGCCAAAGAAAAGCTTAAGGCTGTTCTGGATGAAATGGAAGTTGTTGAACCCTCGATAGATTTTATCAGCAACCTTGACGCGGAGGTCACCAAAGACCCCGCAAGGATAAAAGAGAATCTGGCAAATCAGCTGGATAATAAGACCCTGTGGGAAGCTTCGGTAAAAAAAGCGGCTGATCTTGGTGTTAAAGAATACCTCGAAATAGGCCCCGGAAGCGTGCTCAAGGGACTTTTAAAGAAGATAGATTCATCTCTTACGGTTACGTCGATTCACACGGTTGACGATATCGCAAAGCTTCAGTCGTAATCACGAGCCTGTCTGCCTCATAATAAGGAAATAATATTATATATAGGCGGGATTTTGCCCATTTGTTAAAGGTGTAAAAAAGCACCTTTAGCGAGGTGTTTTTTATATACCAATCCTTTGCGAATATTAAAAAAATACTTGACGAAAAGCAAAACATAGGTTATGATATTGACAATATAGCAATAATGATTTGATGATACACAAAGGAGATACCAGTGAACATGCAGATAAAACGTAGCAGAAGATTCCTGAAGATTCTTTCGGTCCTGGTTGCTGTGGT
>CAYWDJ010000017.1:0-17945 GCA_964457005.1 uncultured Planctomycetia bacterium | reverse complement strand
ATTCTCAAGGCCCTCGGCTTTGACCGTGGAAAACCCCTCTATGGTATAATCACCGTTCTTTCGCCATCGCGCGCATATAGCTGCTATATCTTTAGGGCTGGAATCAATAACGGCAAAATATTTATTCATTTACTGGTCCTTTATTTTGGAGAGATCACTGCTTCTTCAAACCTCAGGTCTATGTACTTGATATCCTTGATCGAGATATTGGGGTCCCTAAGTATCTGCCCAAGCTTCTCGATCTTCCTGGTAAAATCATCCGCACCAAGCTTTACCGGAACATCGTACACTACCAGGATCATATTGTTCTTAGCTCCAACGTCAATATACTCTATATTCTTTTTATACCGAGAAAGCTTTTTACCTATGACATTTGAAAGGATAAGCGCATTTCTCACAATGGGTTTATCTATTTTCTCGCCGCGGGAAGGCACATTGAGAAAAAAGTTAATACCTCTTATTTTGACCAGCTCGTCGGAATTTTCGCCGATGGTCAGAACAACGCCATCCTTATCGATAACTATATTCCCTCCGCGAGCCTCAATACACGCAGCCGGCTCTCTCGTTATTATGTCCACCTCCAGAGTATCAGGCAGGCCCCTGAGAACCTCCACCTTTTTAAGTTCAGGATAGCTTCTCTTAATATAGCCCTGAACCTCTCCCAGATTTATTGAAAATATATTCCTGCCGGCATAACGGCTTCTAAGTCTTTTTTCCCCGCCTGAAAAGGAATAGTCTCGGTCTTTGTTAACATAGACCTCTTTAACAGAAAAGAATTTGCTTGTATTAAAAAATTGGAAAAGGCCATACCCCGCCCCTCCCAAAATAACAACCAGGACAACCAGCTGAATAAAATATTTATTCTTAAATATCTGCCCCAGAGAAAAATCACTCTTTTGTTTTTTTCTCTTTGCGGGCTTTCTCTTTACAGTTTTTTTGCGCCTTGCCACTATTTGTCCTCCTTAAATTTAGTTATAAGATTGCTTCGTCGGCCTTCGGCCTCGCTCGCAATGACGATAACATACGTCATTGCGAGCGAAGCGAAGCAATCACTACAACTTATAACTTAAAACTTACAGCTTATAGCTTCTTCTAATATCTTAACACATAAATCATCAAATCCTACACCGCATGCGTTCGCCGCCATCGGAAGGAGGCTTCGCTCAGTCATCCCGGGAATAGTATTTACTTCCAACACGTACAGCTTGCCTTGAGGCGTAAGCCTGAAGTCTACCCGGGAAACCCCCCTGCACCCTAAAGCGTTATGCGCTTTAAGCGCGACTTCTTTAGCTTTCGCGGCAATATCCTCATCAAGGTCTGCCGGAACAACATACTCAGTGCTGGTGGAATGGTATTTAGCCTTAAAATCATAGACGCCTTCTTCCGTATTGATCTCAATCACCTCGAGAGGCGTCCCCCCAAGCACCCCCACCGTCACTTCTCTTCCCGGTATAAAATCCTCAACAATTACCTTGTCATTGTACCTGAACGCTTTTTCGATCGCACCCGCAACCTGTTCCATCTCCGACACGATGGTAAGCCCTATGCTGGAACCTTCAAATCTTGGTTTAACAACACATGGAATAGATATTCCGGAAACATCCATACCGACTCCCTTTTCCACGGACCTATACCCCGGCACCAGCAAACCTTCATCCATAAATATTTTTTTAGAGGCTATCTTGTCCATCGCGTCACGTGAAGCGTCCGGACCCGACCCCGTATACAGTATCCCCTTTTCTTCCAGCATAGTCTGCACAGTACCATCTTCACCAAATGCCCCATGAAGAGCTATGAACGCCAGATCAATGCGAGAAGCTTCAATATCCAGCATAAAACTGGCAGGATCCACATCTATGAGACGTACATCCAAGCCCCTGGCCTTGAGGGCGTTTAAAACCGCATTTCCGCTCTTAAGGCTTATTTCTCTTTCGCTGGAGGTGCCTCCGGCCAAAACACCTATTTTTTTATCCCACAAAACGTCTTTCATATTATTTCCAAATGTAAAACGTAAAATCCAAAATGAAAAATACAAATTAATAATTAAAAATGTTTTTCGTCATTCCGCATATCCAGGTCCCGGAGCTCGCTTAACTCCCGTCCGGGATAACACATTAATTTTTGATTTTTCCTTTTTCCTTTTTAATTTTCTACCACCCTTATCTCGGGTTTAAGTTCAATGGAAAATTTTTCTTTGATGATAGATCGTACCTTCTCCATAAGAGACACTACGTCCTGAGCCAGGGCTCCGTCTTCGTTAACAATAAAATTAGCATGCTTGCTTGAGACAACAGCTCCGCCAATTTTAAGATTCTTTAATCCCGCCGCATCTATCATCCTCCCGCAAGACTCCACCCCGGATCCTGGATTTTTAAAGATGCACCCAATCGTCTTTTTATCCAACGGCTGTTTTGACATCTTCTCCAGCATAAACCCCTTTGTTCTTTTCCTTATATTCTCCGGGCTGTCCGGCTCAAGGCAAAACTCAGCTCCAAGCACTATCCCCATGTCTCGAGCGCTTGACCTCCTGTATGAAAAATCTATTTCACCCGCATCGACCCACAGAGCTTTTCCTTCCGGAGAAAGCATGTGGACCTTTGCCAAAAGATCACTCACAGCCGCCTTGCTGGATGCATTCATAATGATCGCTCCGCCTACTGTCCCGGGTATCCCCACAAGTCCCTCGACACCACTCAACCCATTTTTCGCGCATTTGGATATAAGACTGGATAAAAGCGTCCCCGCACCAGTCCTGACAACATTGCCTTCGATCGATATATCGGTAAAAATTCCGGAAGACAGCTTTATTAATACCGCATCAAGTTGTCCGTCGGGAAACAGCAAATTGCTTCCGGCCCCGATTGGTATGCCCTCTAATCCTTCTTCCTTCAAAAGACAAACAACATCCTTAAGAACCCCAAGGGACCCGGGTTCTATAAGAGAAGTTACCTGTCCTCCTATTCGAATACTGCTTAAAGGAGCAAGAGGAACTTCGAAACCGATCTTACTTACGTCTCTGGCGCATATATCCTGTAATTTCTTTTTACACTGGATCATCTTGTCGCCTTTATCCTCTCCACGACTTTTCCCGCGATCGTATTGATATCACCGGCGCCAAGGATCAGAACCGTATCCTTGCCTTTAACCTTGTCCGCGATACAATCCGGAATATCTGCCATAGAAACAAAATTTATCTCTTCAAACCGCTTCGCGTCTATCCTATCGACAAGGTGTTCAATATAGGCTTTTTCATCCTCATCTTCATGGGCGGAATAAATGTCTGTAAGGATCAAAACGTCCGAATCATAAAAGCACCCCACAAAATCATCCAGCAGGTCTCTTGTCCTGGAGAATCTATGCGGCTGAAAAATGGAAATAACCCTGCCATCAGTGTACTCCTTAGCTGCTTTGATCACCGCTGAAAGTTCCGTAGGATGATGGGCATAATCTTCAATTACCTCTATATCATTTATTCTGTCCACCAGCTGAAACCTTCGGGAAGCTCCGGTAAAACTCGGAACAGCCGCAGATATTCCATCGGCCGAGAGACCAAGCTCGAGGCATACGGCACAAGCCGACAAAAGATTCATTACATTGTGCTCTCCAATGAGCGGAGATTCGATAAGCCCCAGAACATTCCCGGCGCTTGAAAGATCAAACTTTATGGATTTCCCGCAATATACATTTTTTGCCGTAACATTGTTCTCATCCTTCAGTCCGAACGTCACCTTCTTCATATCAAACCCGGATGAAATCTCCACGGCTAGAGCATCGTCACCGTTATAAAAATATATGCCGTCCCGATCTATCCCCCCCAAGAAACCCTTATACGCATCGATAAGATTATCCATAGTCCCGAAGTTTTCCATATGCTCCCTTTCAATGTTCGTAATAACACCAAAAGTAGAACACATATCACGGAACAGTCCGTCGCTTTCATCAACCTCGGCCACCATTACACCACTTTCGCCGGATTTAGCATTACTGCCCAGTATCTGCACTTCCGCCCCTATTATGGCCGTTGGTGACTTCCCGCAATATTCCAGAATATGAGAGATCAAAGAACTTGTAGTCGTTTTACCATGAGTTCCCGTAACGGAAACAGATATCCTGGCTTCTTTCATCATTGCTCTTAAATAGTGCCCTCTGTCAACGATCTCTACCCCCAGCTCCTTTGCCCTCACTATTTCGGGATTATTGTCACGAATACAGGAAGACTTAATAACAAGATCTACCTTATCGGCGACATGTTCTTTTGCATGCCCCTTAAAAATCTCGGCGCCATTACCGGCCAGACGATCTGTAAGGTTGTTGGGGTTGAGATCAGACCCCGACACCAGATCTCCCCTCTCAAGAGATATCTTAGCCAGAGCGCTCATTCCAATGCCGCCTACTCCTATAAAATGCAGTTTCATTTTTCTCCGAGGTTAATAACTTCTTCCGCCAGACGCTTGCCCGCATCGGGACAACTTAATTCCCGGGCAGAAGTTGAAAGGTTCTGCCTATATCCGTCATCCGCTAATATCTTTAAGACCTCACCTGACAGCTCATCAAGCGAGAGACCTTTCTCTTCCTTGTAAACAGCCCCGCCATTCTCTGCAAAGTATATGGCGTTCGACCTCTGGTTGTTTTTTTGATGGGGATACGGGACGAGTATCATGGGCTTCGCATAATAGGCAAGCTCAAATACGGCCGCCGCTCCCGAACGGCTTATGGCAACATCACTCGCGGCATAAGCGTCATCGATTCTTTCAATAAAAGAAAACACTTTGCCCGGAATATTGTTGTCAGAGTAAAACCGTTTAACCTCTTCATAATCCTTTACCCCCGTAAGATGTATGAACTGAACATCTCCCCGGGTCTCTTCGTTTATATGTAACGCCCCTTTTGAAGCCATGGAATTCAGGAACGTGGATCCCTGGCTCCCCCCCATTATCAAAACCGTTTTTTTGTCCGGTGCGACGCCTAAATTCTCAGAAGACCTTTTTCTGTCATTTGAGAGCATCTCCATCCTCAAGGGATTCCCCGTAAAAACAACCTTATTTTCCGCCCCGGGAAAAAATTTTTCCGTGCCCTTGAAACTCACGGCGATTTTTGAAGCTAATCCGGCAAGTATCTTATTGGCCCTTCCCGGAACAAGATTCTGTTCATGTATTATGACAGGTATCCTGAACAGTCCCGCCAAAGCTGTTATCGCACCCGAGGAATACCCCCCGAATCCGACGACAACACTTGGCCTGTACTTAAACAGGATGCCTGCCGACACGAATACATCCTGCACCAGCTTGCATGCGAACACCAGTATCTTCCAGGGATGAAATCTCAATGGCATCGGATTAACCGACAGAAAAAAACATCTGCCTTCCACCCCGGACAAAAGGTTCCTGTCCAAATTTCTCTTGCTGGATACAAAACGAATATCCTCGCATCCAGCCTTTTCCAATTCCCGGGCCAAAGCCAAAGAAGGAAATATATGTCCGCCGCTTCCGCCAGCGGCTAATATCACTCGCATACTTCCGCCTGTCTTGATAAATTGAAAACTATACCCATAGCGGCCATATGGCACACCAGGGAACTTCCCCCGTAGCTTATGAAGGGCAATGGAAGCCCCTTTGTCGGGAGCACTCCGGTGGATACCCCTATATTAACGACAACCTCAAAAGCTATCATAAGGCTTATCCCCATTATGACCCTGGAAGCAAAAAGGTCCTTCACCTTGAAGGAAAGCTTAAATGCAAACCATAGCATTATGATAAAGACCATAAGAACTGACCCCGCTCCTATAAATCCAAGCTCCTCCCCTATTATCGCAAAAATAAAATCGGTATGCGATTCCGGAAGATAAAATAATTTTTGTTTCGACGCTCCCAGGCCTACCCCGAAAAACCCGCCGGACCCCAATGCTATAAACGACTGTATCAGCTGAAACCCTGAGCCCCTGGCATCGGCCCATGGGTCAAAAAAAGCTGTCATCCTTCGCATCCTGTACGGAGCCGCAATTACGGCCGCAACAAGCACCGGGACCATACATGCTCCCAAGGTAAGCAAATACTTCATTCTTACCCCGGAAATGAACAACATCATGAAACCGACAAAACATATCGCTACTGATGTTCCCATGTCAGGCTCAAGAAAAACCAGTCCGCCGGTCAGCCCTATAACGAAAAACGCTGGCGCAAAACCATACCTCAGATCTTCCATGACATATCGTTTCCTGGAGGTATAGTCCGCCATATACAATATCAACGCAAGCTTGGCTATTTCAGAAGGCTGTATCCCAAAACCAAGTATCCTTATCCATCGCCTGGCACCGGCTATCTGGCTGCCTATCCCAGGAATAAGTACAAGTACCAGTATAGCAAGGCTTGCAACCATTATCAATCTTGCTTTATCTCTCAGAAGGCCGGAGGGGAGAGACATAAAAAAAACCGCGGACACTAATCCCGTAAAAAGAAACATGAGATGTTTTTTTACAAAGAACAGGCTATCCCCGTATTTATTCAAGGCATATACCGCGCTGGATGAATATATCATCACGACCCCTATCATAAGGAGCAGCGCAACCATTAAAAAAACTATTTTAGCATCTCTGTTCATTGTTTAAAATACTCTCTGACCTTGTTCTGGAAATCGTTGCCACGTTCTTTATAGCTGGAATACATATCAAAGCTCGAACACATCGGCGACAGAAGAACTACCTCATCATCGGAAGCTTGTTTAACGGCTTTTTCAATACTGTCGGCCATGTTTTCAGCAAGGATCACAGGCAAAGACCCCATATATGCCTCAGATATCTTCGTCCTTGCTTCTCCCATTGCCACCATAGCCTTTACTTTTTCTTTGACAACGGGCAGTATAGCGGTATAATCGCCCCCCTTATCAACCCCCCCGGCTATGAGAACAACTTTTTTACCAACGGATTCAAGGGCCCTGCGGGTAGCATCTATGTTTGTAGCCTTGGAGTCATCAATAAACTCTATGCCGTTGAATATACCGACGCTTTCGAACCTGTGGTACAACGCCTTAAAACTTGCTATCCCATTCTTAATATTTTCGTCAGACAATCCCAGGATCTTTGCCGCAAGTATCGAGCATGTGATATTCTCAAGGTTATGTTCCCCCTGAAGATGCACTTGAGCAGAATTCAATACGGCCTTTTTCTTCCCATTGAGATCTATAACTATGTCACCGCCAGCATCAACATACGCCGCCGTTCCTCCGGCACCGTAAAATAGCACCCTGCCCTTTATTTTGCCTATCATAGGATCACTAATCAGGGAATGATGTATTATCGCCCAGTCACTCGCTTCCTGATTCTCAAATATCCTGAACTTCACTTCCTTATATGCGTCAAATCCGCCATGTCTGTCATAGTGGTCTTCCGCGACATTCAGCAATATGGCAATATGCGGACGGAACGCCTTCATCGTTTCCAACTGAAACGAGCTGACCTCAGCGACAGTTACACTGTCTGTCGAAATAGAATCTATTTCTCCCGATAACGGATTACCGATATTACCGCATACGATCGTATCTCTTCCTGAGATGGTGAACATATTGCCGATGAGTTCGGTAGTCGTACTTTTGCCATTAGTGCCGGTTATAGCTATTATCGGCGACTCACAAAACAAATACCCAAGCTCAAGCTCACCTATCATTGGAATACCGTCACACAAGGGCCATTTCTTCAAAAAATCATTGTGATCGACACCCGGGCTTACTACGATCAGTTCTGCTCCAAGAACAAACTCTTCGGTATGACCGCCGATCTCAACCTTAATACCTTTTGTCTCAAGATCCGATGCCCTTTTATTAAGAACGTCCGAACTCCCCTCTTCGGTAACCCATACATGAGCTCCCCTTGAAAACAAAAGTTCTGCAGCCGCGACACCGCTTACTCCAAGGCCCACAACCAATGTCTTCTTATCCGTAAAATTTATTTCATTCGTATTCATAAACCCCGGCACTTTGTCACAATGGCGCTGATAAACTATCTGACTTTCAGAGTCGCAAGACTCAAGAGAGCTAAAAGCGCGGCTATTATCCAAAAACGTATGGTTATCTTGGACTCGTGCAACCCTTTTATCTGGAAATGATGATGGATGGGAGACATCAGGAATACCCTTTTCCCCCTAGTCTTATAAGAAAACACCTGTATGATCACCGACAGAGACTCTATTACCAGTATCCCTCCCGCTATAACCAGAAGGATCTCTTTCTTTAACATTATGCTTATTATGGCTATAGTCCCGCCAAGCGACAGCGACCCCGTGTCGCCCATGAATATACTCGCAGGATGGCAATTGTACCACAAAAATCCAAGGCTTGCCCCGGCCAAGGCCGAACAAAATACGGCGAGCTCACCGGCTCCCGGAAGATAAAACACATGCAGATATTTACTAATATCTATATGACCGGTCATATAGCTTATCACAGCGTATGTTATAGATATGAACACAACACACCCTATGGCCAAACCATCCAGTCCATCCGTGAGATTAAGCGCGTTTGACGCGCCAACTATTACAAAAAGCGAAAATAATATATAAAAGATCCCCAGGCTGCACATCGCGTTCTTCATGAATGGAACATAAAGTTCTGCCCCCAGGTTCTTATTGTTTATTACGAAAAGGCCCACAATAACGGCCAGGACAACCTGCCCTATTATCTTCGTCGTACCACGTATCCCCTTGGCACTTTTGTTCTTTATCTTCATCAGGTCATCCGCAAGGCCTATTCCACCCAGCCATACCATGCCGCCCAGTGCCAGGAGAACATAATCATTATCTAAACGGCACCATAAGAGTACCGCGATCAGGACGGACACAAGAACCATCAAACCGCCCATAGTAGGCGTGCCCTCTTTATGCTTGTGGAGGTCATACAAACCGTCTACATTTTCTTTTCGGACGTACTGGCCCAATTCAAGCCTCCTCAACCCTTTTATGATATGAGGCCCCACTATCAGACATAATACAAATGACGTTATAGCCGCCATACTTGCGCGAAAAGTGATGTACTTAAATATGTTAAACCCGAACCATATCTCTCTTAGCGGGTAGAGCAAGTGGTATAGCACTTTAAGACTTCCTCCATCTTTGAATTTCTGGAACCTTTCAGCAAGACAACCGGATCCTCTTCGGACAGTTCCTCTAGGATAGCTGCCGCGTGTTCATGCCCATCAGCCAGCATAACCCTCTGTTCATCCATTCCGAATTCCATGGCTCCCTCTACAATCTGCCGTCCCCACCGGCCTATTGCTATTAAATAGTCAATTTCCTTGCCTGCAATACTTTTCCCGACCACCCGGTGAAACTCTTCTGTTTTATTTCCAAGTTCCATCATATCCCCGGCTACTACGATCTTCGTTTTCCCCTTTGAGCTGTTCAGAAGAACCTTCAAAGCACACTCAAAGGACCCGGGATTCGCGTTATAAGAATCGTTAATGAATAAAACATTATTGACCATAACCTTTTCGAGGCGCATTGCCGGCATATCCAGGAGGCTAACACTCTTTCTTATAGCCCCGAACTCAAGCCCCAGATGTTTAGCTGCCGCAATAGCAGCCGCAACATTATATATGTTGTGCTCGCCTACTACCGGAGCGAAATATTCTTCTTCATTAAGCTTAAATGTGCATCCATCTTCCCGGCTAACCACATCGTTTATCCTGAAATCAGCCCCGCTACCCATGCCATAAAATTTTTTTGTCACTCCGCGAGTTGATGCCCGCCTCAGATAAGCGTCATCTTTATTCAAAAGAACCAGTCCATCCTCGGGAAGAAGATCAATGAGGCTTGTTTTTTCCACGAACACTCCCTCACGATCAACAAATGCCTCTAAGTGCCCCTCGCCAATATTGGTAAATATCGCGACCTGCGGACGCGCTATTTCAGCCAGTCGCGCTATCTCTCCCGTATGATTGGTCCCCAGTTCGAGGACCAGAGCATCATGCATATGCCCCAGCGTGAACATGGTTAAACTTAGCCCTATCACATTGTTGTATGAATCCGGGCTTTTATGTATGTTGTACCTCGCGGACAGTATCTGTGCAAGAAAATCTTTCGTCGTAGTTTTACCATTTGTACCGGTTACGCAGATAACCGGTATATTGACCTGGCCCCGGATAAGCCGAGCAATGTTTCCCATAGCCTGTACCGCATCATCCACCAGCAAAAGGGTCTTAACTTCGGAAGGTATGCTATTCTCATTTCCTTTCTCCGCGATGACACCTTCGGCCCCATTTTCCAGCGCAACATTGATGAATTCATGCCCATCAAAATTTTTGCCTTTTAGCGCTATGAAATACTCGCCTTTTCTGATGGTCCTTGAATCAATGGAAAGACCTCTGACCGAATCCTTATGGCTGCCGCGAACAAGCTCTCCGCCTGTCGCTTCTATAATTTCCTTTAACGTCAACTTTATCATTTTTTCCTGTCATCCCCGCACCCGCTTTCGCGGGCATAAACTCCGGCGGGATCTCATAAATATTTAGCCGCTATCTCTCTATCATCAAAATGCAGTTTCTTGTCGCCCACTATCTGATAGTCTTCATGGCCCTTACCCGCGAGCACGATAACGTCGTCATCCGAAGCGCCCTCAATGGCCGCCTTGATCGCATCTTCTCTATTAATAATTATACTATAATTATTGTATTCCGACATTCCCTTTTTGATCTCCCCTATAATTGCCTCCGGCTCTTCACTCCTGGGATTGTCGCTGGTTATGATCACTTTATCACACATGTCTGCCGCAATCTTTCCCATAACCGGCCTTTTTCCCCTGTCCCTGTCCCCGCCGCACCCAAAAACACATACCAGCTCACCTTTTACCAGGCTCTTCACGGAACCCAGCATATTTTCAAGGGCATTTGGAGTATGTGCATAATCAACAAATACTGTAAAATTCTCTTCTGAGGGAACCATTTCCAATCTGCCGGGCACACCATAAAAATCTGCTAGCCCTCTTGCAATATCATCCAACGCCACTCCATTATGTAATAATGCGCCTGCCGCCCCCAGAATATTGGAAACATTGTGCAACCCTATAAGCCCCACATTTATCCGTGCGGCCCCAAATCCTTTTGCATCCAAGACAAATTCAGTTCCCTCGATCGACACCTTAACGTCTCTGGCCATTATGTCGGCATCATTCCTGATACCGAAGGTAACCAGCCGGGGAAACCCTACACTACTACCGTACTGCATAACCCTACTGTCATCCGCATTGATAACGGCTACTCCCCCCGGTTTTAAGGAATTAAAGATCTTGACCTTGTCTTCCAGATACGCATCCATTGTCACATGATAATCCAGATGTTCCGGGGTAATGTTCGTAAATATAGCGCTATCAAGCTCTATTCCCCACGTCCTTTTCTGATTCAGGGCATGACTAGAGATCTCAACTACAGCCGCGCCTTTGCCATTTCCCATCATCTCTGACATCGCGCTGTTAAGAGCCATTACATCCGGCGTCGTCATAACCGCTTTCCGCACATCAAACTTATTTGTGTTTATAAATACCGTACTAACAAAACCGCTATCTATTCCCGCCGCCTTGAGGATCTTATCTATCAGAAAAACCGTCGTCGTTTTTCCGTTCGTTCCGGTAACACCATACACCTTCATTTTTGATGATGGGTCTCCATAGAAAAACTTTGCCAGTTCACCAAGAACCTCCCGAGAATCGTCCACGCAGAGGATCTTTGATTCCATTGCCGCTGAAACTCCAGATGGTTTATACTCACAAATTACCCTGGACACGCCATTATCAAGTACCTCAGCTATGTGATCATGACCGTCATGACAGGCCCCCTTAATTGCAATAAAAACATCCCCGGGGCCGGCTTTTCTGGAATCAGTCTTAAAGTTCTCTTTACATACAATGCTATCTTTGATCAGTTCTTCGGCTATATTCATTTTTATCTAGTGTCATTCCTTATAAATGGAAACTTATTCATTACTTGAGAGATACTTTAAGGACCTCTCCGCTATATCCTTAAAGGCCGGACCTGCCACACTCCCTCCAAAATGAACGGGGTGCGGATCTTTTGCTATAACAACGATAACTAAGGCGGGTTTGTTCATGGGCGCAAAACCAACGAATGTAGCATAATATTTATTATCATAATACCCGCCATTAGGATTCACCATCTGGGCAGTTCCGGTCTTACCGCATACCTCGTATAACTTTGAATTCGCCTTTCTGCCGGTACCGTCTGTGACAGCCATATGCATGGCCTCTTTCATCTTATCACATGTTTCCTGGGAAAGTATTTCTCTTTTCATCCGAGGAGTGAATTCCTTAAAAATATTGCCTTCCCAGCTGGTTATTTTCTCCAGAATGAATGGCTGCATCAAATATCCCCCGTTAGCAATGGCGCTTGTCGCCACGGCCATCTGAATAGCAGTAACGGCTATTCCCTGCCCTATAGGAATTGTTGTGATATCGCTTCTTGACCACACCGACGGCGGACGGCTTATGCCTGAAACCTCGCCCATAAGATCTATACCTGTTTTTTCTCCAAAGCCAAACCTGCTTATATACTCGTATAATTTATCCTCGCCAAGTTCCTGGGACGCCTTCACCGTTCCTATATTGCTTGAAAACGCTATTACTTCTTTAAATGTGATCTCATCATATGGGTGATAGTCATGTAAAGTCCTTCTCGCCACCTCATATGCCCCATTCTCGCAATCGATAACATCATCCAGATCCTTCACCCCTTCGTTAAGTATGGCGCTTGCGGCTATTATCTTAAAAACACTGCCAGGCTCAAAAATATTCGAAACAGACAGGTTCTTGCGTACATCTCTGCTGGATTTGTACGATTCATTAAGGTTATAATCAGGATAGTTAGCCATCGCCAGCACCCGGCCGGAATACGGGTCCATGACCACACACATAGCACTTTCAACGTTGTGCTTGACGGACATTTTGCGCAGCTCATCCTCAGCTATATACTGTATAACGCCGTCTATGGTGAGAAGCGCATTATACCCGTTTTTAGGAGGAATACTCTCGGCATCGTTGAATAGAACTGTACGCCGTCTCGCATCTCGAATGAGATGTCTCCAGCCTGAAGTACCCTTAAGCTTGCTGTCCAAAAGCAGTTCAAGGCCTTCCAAGCCGTCATTGTCTATACCCGCAAACCCTATAACGTGGGAAGCCATATTATCATTTGGATACTTGCGCTTGCTTTCCAAGAGAAAATGGACACCCTTTATTTTCATTGCCCGCAACCCATCGGCTACGTCTGGATCTATCTTTCTCTTTATCCACACAAAAGCTTTATCCTTGTCCAGCTTTTTCCTTACCGGATCATACCCTAGACCAAGATGCTCGGAAAGAACTTCGGCTACATAATTTTTATCGGAAATACTTCTCGGATCCGCATACACACTCATGACATCAAGATTGATGGCCAGCGGCTCCATATATCTGTCATATATAGTCCCCCTCCGGGCTTCTATCTTAATAACCTGGTTATGCTGTTCCTTTGCCATGTTATTGAATTTATCGTACCTGAAAACCTGTAAATATAGTAAACGGGAAAATAGAGAGAAAAGAAGAAAGATAAATAAGAAGAAAACAAATAGTCGGCGCGTCTTGAACATGGTCCTCACAAATTTAAGTTTTTCGAGTTCAGCGGGAAGCGTTACTATTTCTCGACCTGGCTTCAGCGTTTATCGTGAAGATATCAAGAAATTTGGCTACAAATCCGGGATTTGGGCTACTGATCGAATCGATCCTAGAGGCAACTAAATAACTTTCGTTTTTCTTGCTTCTTGTGTTGCCAAATTCTATTTCATCCCCGTCAAGTGACGCTAATAAATGCCGAGGTGATTCCAGCTTGGAAAGATTATACATTAACTGGGAATTCTGGTCAACGAGATAGGCCAGATATTTCCTCTTCTTCTGGAGGTCATATCCTGTTTCGACTAGCTCCACACGCTGGTGAACATAGCACACAGCCAAAAGTGTGATAACAAGTGAATATGTCAGAACTTTATGCAACTTCATCGTATTTTTTCCGCAGCCCTTAATTTTGAACTTCTTGCCCTGGAATTCATTCTAACTTCCTCTATGTTCGGGCAAATTGGTTTTTTCGTCAGCACCTTGAGAACCCCGGCTTTCGCGGCATCCCTGAAAATATTCTTTATTATACGATCCTCAAGCGAATGGAAGCTTATCACGCATATCCTTCCGCCTTCACTTAATGAATCTACTGCCTTTTTTACACCCTCTTCTACGGCCGCCAACTCATCATTAACATATATTCGCAGCCCCTGAAAGGTCCGTACAGCCGAATGAAGCTTCTGGTTTCTGTACCACCTGCCAACCGACCTATCAATTATCTCCGCAAGCTCGGTAGTTGTCTCGATCCTGCCTTTTTTTCTGGCATAGCAAATGGCTGCTGATATTCTGTTCGCGTGCCGTTCCTCACCGTAGTTGCGTATAATGTCTACCAGCTCATCTTTGCTGAATGTATTCACTACAACCCTGGCTGAAAGGTGCTGAGCATGGTCAAACCTCATATCAAGCGGACCCTCACTCAGAAAACTGAATCCTCTTTCCGGATCGTCTATCTGAAAAGACGACATCCCCAGATCAAACATAGCGCCGTCCAGTTTCTCAACACCAGCTTTCTGTTTTATATCTTCAAGGTTGCGAAAATCATCGTTCACAACCGTAACAATATCTTTTATATGATCAAATTTTTCGCTTAGGCGCTGAACAGCTTCTTTATCCCTATCAACCAGTATGAGTCTACCGTCAGGGGCTATTCGCTTAAGGATCTCTTCAGAATGTCCCCCGCCGCCGCCGGTACCATCCATAATAACATTGCCAGGACGAGGTGAGAGGAACTCAAGCACCTCTTCTAAAAGAACTGGTACATGCACAGGGCCTCCTCACTATTCCGAACGAGATCGTAGTTTGCTAAAGATAGACGCCTGCTTCTTGTAGAGGCTGCTGTACCTTTTAGAAGGGGTTTGTCTTTCAGAATCCTTTTCGTCAAACACGTATTTCTTTCTACCGACATCCGACGTTCTACCGTAGATAGATCCGGTGTCACATGCTTGAAGATGTTTCTTCTCTTTTTCTTTATCGAATGAGTATCTTAAGTTAAGAGACAAGGTATTCCTCCAAGATAATTTCAGTTACAGTCTTTAATTGTCAGATAGGACTTCTTTCCCATCCCGGCTGATGAAACAACATATCTTTTTACGCCCAGGTGTTCAACCCCGCCATTCAGAGCTCTTGCCTTCTTCACCCTTTCCACCATATTGACGCAATTAACAAATTGAACCTGTTTCTTATTGAATTTTACCGTGCATCTCCTATACATAACCTGCCCCCAATCTACTGAATATTAGAAATCTATTAAATTTTCTGCGATATCCTCGAAACTCTCTTTTGAAGAACTATAAAATTCCTGCCACTTCTTAGTGTCCCAGATCTCTATACGGTTGGATACTCCGATGATCATGATATCTTTTGAAAGCCCCGCGTAATCCTTTAAATAATCCGGGACCAACACTCTCCACTGCTTGTCCGGGGAAGCTTCCACCGCTCCGGAAAAGAATAACCGATTGAATTGTCTCACTTCTTTTTTAGTAAAGGACTTCTCCCGGAACTTTGCTTCCTGCTGCTTCCACTCTTTTTCCGTGAACATGAATAGACAATCATCAAGACCTCGGGTTACATAGAATTTCTCTATTCCCTTCTCCTGAATAACCTCCCTGAACCTTGACGGTATTATAATCCGGTTCTTTTTATCTAGGCTATGTGAATATTCTCCGTAAAACACTCCACTTTCCTCCACTGTTAACCACTGTGTACAAGTATACATAATCAATAATATATTGTCAACAACTTTAGGAAGAGTATTTTAGAGAGAACTCGTTCATACAGAATGTGGGTTTTTAGGAGATCTATCCCCCCAGATATGGTGTGTGAAAAAAAGACTCGAAGAATAAAAAAGCCGGAGCTATTAACTCCGGCTTTCCTATTCTAAAAAACTACAGCTTAAAGCTTATAGCTTACAGCTCTTTTGTGCTACCAATATAACTTTTCGAATCTTTCTGAGTAGCGTTTGATCCACTCTTTTGACGCTTCCTGAAGGGTCATTTCTTTTCCCTGCTGCAAAGAACGAAGTGTCCTGTATTCTTCAATCAAATAGATCTGTTCTATAAGCTTAACCTTGAACGCATCGGAATAGCTTACAAAACAAACTCCTATCTTGAAGAGTCCAACAGCTTCATCTTTTGCCGAATGCACAACCTTCGCCTTAATGCTGAACACCTTGTCATAAAGAGGCATCTTCAAAAGGATAACGGAACCCTCTTCAACTTTTTGTTTTGACATGAACATGAGGCCGCC
Source organism: uncultured Planctomycetia bacterium (assembly GCA_964457005.1). Lineage (GTDB taxonomy): Bacteria > Omnitrophota > Gorgyraeia > Tantalellales > Tantalellaceae > CAYWDJ01. Next base: position 1,562 of record CAYWDJ010000017.1, on the reverse strand, counting down.
CTCGGAAACGTCGACTGTACGAGTCTTTTCGATCTCTATTTCCTCCGAGACCTGAAACTCAAGGGGGCTTACAAGCAGATGTCTTATGTATTGTCTTTTGTCTTGTGTAGACATACTTTCAATCCTGATAGTTGTGGAGACACACTTGCCCTTATCTGCAACTGTACCTCTAATTAGTTTTCTTCAAAACAACTTTAAACTAGATTGGCGCCTTGAAGATCTTTTTCAAGCTTCTCAACAGCCTCTTTCAATTGAGGAAAAAGCTTAACGTTAATGTTTATACCTTTTCCCGTAGGGACCTTTTCATCTCCCTGCGGAGGCTGGGTCCATATACGAATATCAATTACATCGTTTCCCTGATATTCCGATATTCGAATTCTAACATCTTGATATTTGTTTTTCTCAAATACTGCGACATCTTTTTCCATATGCGCCTCCTTTAATTTGCGCACCATATTATAATAACATTAAGTCCTTATAGTAATAGTATACTACAAATTTCGAAAATGCAAAAAATATCTCTATGTACAAGTTAATCCCGTTCTTTTCTTCTGAATATCCTGGAAAAACAGAATACTACCAATGCCAATATGCATCCCCAGGAAAAGATCATGAATACCCAACCAAAAATCGTCATATCTTCTTCCCCTCCAATCTTCTCTTACGCCAGGCTATCTTTACCAGAATTGCCAGCGAAGTAAATAAAAAACCCAGTCCTATGCGCGTAGCCAGTATGTATACCCTGTTATCCGCAGAAACATTCTCCATCTTGATTATCGGGAGCCAATCCTGCCAAAACCATGACCCCAGAACGATCAACAAAAATGCCGGGGTCACGTACTTTATAATATATTTGTACACCCCGGGTATTCTCATATCGGCGCCGTGATGGACTTCTTCCCAGGCCTTATTTATGCCAAAGATCCAGCCGAACAAAATAACCTCCACGGTAGCAAAAAGAACGAGACAGAAGGTTCCTCCCCAGAAATCAAGCTCATCCACTACGCCTTTTCCGAGAAAAAATATTGCCCCGTTACAAAGAAGAAATGTTACAGCTCCGAATATTGCAACCGCCTTCTGCCTCGAAACATTGAACTCATCCTCAAGAAACGCTATCGCGGGCTGAGCCAGAGATACCGACGAAGTTACACCTGCCAGAAAAAGCAGGCCAAACCATAAAAACCCAAAAAGTGCGGGCAAAGGCATATTACTGATAACTACCGGCATGGTAACAAAACCAAGGTTAAATGCCCCTGAATTAGCTATAGTACCTATCGCCATTGGTCCAAAGAAAACGAATGCCGCGGGTATTATGATGCTGCTTCCCAGGACTATCTCTGCCGTCTCATTCACACTTACAGCCGTAAGCCCTGACAATGTAACGTCATCACCTTTCTTAAGATAACTTGCATAGGTAATGATAACTCCTATGCCAACGCTTAATGTAAAGAATATCTGACCGGTTGCCGCAAGCCATACCCTCGCGTTCTTGAGCTGCGAAAAATCCGGGTTCCATAAATAACCCAACCCCTCCGCCACGCTCCACGTCGGACGGCTTGGGT
>CAYWDJ010000016.1:0-18553 GCA_964457005.1 uncultured Planctomycetia bacterium | reverse complement strand
TTAAAAACAACGTAATACTCTATTTTGAAGTGGTACTACAAATGGGGTAAGGTCATCGTCAATAATGAGAGTGTCGAGGTTCTTGAAGAGTTCTCGCCTTTTCCAGCTTGCCTCTATATCTATTTTATTAATTAATCCATGAGGCAATCCGAAAAATGAGTGGATTGTCTGTCCCCCGATATTGATTGCCGCAATGCCCGTTGGTGATAAAACCGCTACCCTCTTTTTACTTTTATCTCGGACTAAATTGAGAAGTGTCGATTTCCCTGTACCGGCTCTCCCTGTAATAAAAGCGCTTTCATCTGAATTCTCAATAAAACAGAGAACATCCGCAAATATTCCATCTATTTCCAGCGTATCCGGTGTATTGCTATTTAATTTCATTATTCTTTGTCCTTATATTGTTGGTAGTGAGACTGTCACAAAAACATTTGTTTACGTATATGCCAATTTTCACACTTTTTTGTATTCAGGATTCAGGCACTGTTCTTGTGACACTGAAATTCTCCCGAAATAACCCTCTTAACATAATTCCGGCTGATCTTGTTATCCTTATACTTATTCTGACTGTAAATCTCGGCTGTCTTCCGCAAACTCCCGGTCTGTGCGTATAGCCTCCTGACCTCATCCATATCAACCCTGTTCTTCTTAGAAGGCTTTCCACCCTTATACTTACCTTTCTCTTTAGCCCTTTCTATTCCGCCCTTTATACGCTCACTGAGCCTCCGGCTGTAAACATTAGCGAAATAGGTCATCATATGCCTCATGATGTGCCACTTGACCTCGTCATCGCTGTCTATGCTGTCAGAGAGTGATATAAAGCGACATTTGTAATCATATACAACCCGGTTTAACAGTTCATCTACCTTCCGGGGGTGTTCCCTGCTGAACCTGTCCATGGAATACACCAAAAGATTCTGGTAATATCCCACCCTGATCTGCTCTATTCGTTCCTTAAGACGAGGTTGGTCACCCTTATATCCCGACCCATATTCAAATTCCTCGTCATATTCCCATCCATGATGTTTACAATACCGTCTCAGTTCTTTCAGCTGAATCTCTACATCCTGTCTGGATTCGTCCGTACTACACCGTGCGTAAATTAGCGTTTTCATATTAATACCCCTCTCTTCCATATTATTGTTTTAATAGTTATTTCCTATATACCCCTACTCTCTATATTATTGTTTGGCCTGATCTATCCCTTGACCTTGCAATGTAATGTATATCAGCTTTGTTCGCTTGTCATCTGGGTCTTTCTCTTGATATATCAAGCCCGCCCTTTCTAACATAGGAAGTATTTCGAACCTCAGCTTGTCTGAACGTAAGGATGTCCCATAAAGATCAAAATGTTCATCGGCAAGTTCTTGACGTGTTAAGCCTACAGCATCCTCCTCTGTTTTAATATCTTCCTTAGATATGTTATTTGAAGGGTTCTTCTCTTCCCAAAGGGGCAAGAAAATAGACTGATATAGTTTGTAAATATACGGCGGCAAATTTAAGTCCTGTGCTTCCGCTATCGTATCCCATATCTTAAAAGCCTGTTGTATGTCAGTTTCATCCGCAATTAATACATCTCCGTCCCTTTTTCTCCACCATAGGTTCAGCAAAGCAAAGAGCTTAGTAAGAGACATGACTCGTTTAATGTCTCTCATATGCCGGTGCTTTACCTTTTTATACCTGTCAAAGAACATTTCCTTTACCTTTTCTGGCATATCAATACGAATCTCCTGTATTTTCTCTCGTTTAATTGCCCTGATTCTGTCCTTTAAAAGTTTTCGCTCTGGATGCCCTTCCAGCCATTTGTAATATTTGATGATATCTGTTTCCTTATCTATCGCTGCCAAGATTGCCTCTCTTATCTTTTCCTGGCTGATTTCAGGACTTAAAAGCATGAACCGTGTGGATTCCTGTTCATCAACTTTAAGTCCGGCAGAACAAAATATTACCGCAGGAAAACCTTTCATTTTGATATTTTTTGTTCTAAACCCTAAACGTTGACTTTTATCCGTAACTTTCGACAATATCTCAGGAGCATCATGTGACAGGATCGGCCTCAAGCGTTCCAGCACAGCCGTTTTGGGTTGGTCTACGAAGATTATTATTTTCCCCGTGAAATCTACTAGATGGCAGTTCTCATCTTGATCATATGTATCATGGTCATGGAAAAATGAAGTCGGTGAACAATGCGAAATCATTGTCACATTTCCTATCGGAAATAGTGTCGCAATCTCAAGTGGAATATAGGACTTTCCTGTCGAACTGGGCGAAATAAATGCCGTATTTAGCTGAGAATCTTTCGTAAACGCCGATAATTGACATAAAAAAGCGACGACCTTATTAACTTCATCTTTTTTTATCGTTAATCCCAGCACCTCTGACAGAGTATCTATGGATACCGGCTGAAACTGTTTTACATCTATATCCTCAGGATACCTTCTTGCCAGCCCAAAGAAATCTTCTACACTGGCACCTAACTTCGTGAAGTAGTCTGTAACGTCACCTTTCTCTCCTAGTTCTGCTGGAAGATCTATCCTATAGACATTTTTATAACCAGCATCATCCAGCATCTCGGAGACTTTCTCAACGCCCGCTTTCGCTGGATCATCATTATCAAAACAAATATATAGTTCAACATCCTTATCAAATTGGCTTACCCATTTCTTTTTAAAAGTCTGAACACCATGGGATGAACATACTGCAGATATCCCTTTTGATAACAAATGAAACCTATCCATCTCTCCTTCACAAAGAACTAATCTTTTCTGATCTGACTTCAGCATATCCCAATCATATATTTGCGCTTCTACTCCCTTTGGATACGTACCTTTTTTATCTCCCTGTTCTGGATCCCGTCTTAGCTTAAAAAAGATATACTTTCCATCCTTGTCCTTTACTGGAGTTGTTATCCACGTTCTTCCATAAAAACGGCCATATCCGATTTTATATTTATCTATTAATTCTTCCGATATACCTCTTCGAATCAAATACTCTTTAATTCGTTCTGGAAGAGCTTCATGACACGATTCGACCAGTTTATCGTTGAACTTCTTACTACTCTTATGACTTTTCGGCTCTTCTGGATTTATAAGTACATCTTTCGGATCATCTCCGAGATGCTTAGCCAGCGTGATAGTATTCCCTGATTCACCACATTTTTTGCATTGATATTGACCAGTTTCAGAGCTGAAATACAGATGCGCCTCGTTCCCAGTGCTGTCATCATCACAGCTGTTGAAAAGACAAGAAACAACAAGTTCCTCACCTTCTTCCCTGAATGGTATGTCCTTCCGAGTCAGATATTCTTTTATTGGTATGGTTTTAACATTATCCATGTCATATACTCCTTTTTGTGAATTCTAAATTAACTTCTACATACCTAAGGGTGCCTCCATAACATCCCCAGGTTGCATTTTTGCTGCCCTGACGTTAGTAACCGGCCAGACGATGTTATATTCATAGCCCTCCGGGGTCACACGTTTTTCTAGAGTCGTCTCGATAATTGCATCCTGACAGTTATCTTCAAAAAACTGAAACAAATTATCAAGATCATCTGGCACCATGGTTCCCTCTGAAACACCCATAGCCATAAACCATACACTAGCTACATGCGCATTAGCCGCACTAATCCCAAACGCAAGTTGAACAAATTCTCCCTGATCGTTACATTTATTAAGAACCTGACATCTGCAACCGATAGGAAACCCCTCTTTGTCTTCTATGGGACATTGCGCTAGACTAAAACTATCAACACGCAACCTATAAGCTCCAGCAGGCACAACCGTGCTGGATCTTTTTCTATTTGTTACTTTAAATGACATACCGACCTCCCTTTTTGTAATTCTAATATATCTTGTATTTTGCTCCTTGAACATGCATTTGTGATTTTCGCACAATCCACTTACCCCCAGACACCCGTTTCGACAATAAGAGATATGCCTTCTTCTATCGGCACTACATATGAATTCTTATTAGTATTCTTTAAGAGTTTCTGAGCTTTTTTCTTAACTTCAGAAATCAGGGTTTCACAAATAAGGTCCACTGTTTCTTCCTCCATTGGCGTTATCTCGTCATAACTGCGCCTTGTGATCGATTCAACCTCGTCTGTTAATATCTTTCGAAGATTAGACTCCACTGTCCTATTTATAAATGGATTAATTCCATCCATAAATGCGTAAGTAAATATGTCACACCCACAGCCTATAAAATCGCAAGTTTCTTCTGATCCATGTATATACCCAAATTCTACTGCAGTTATACGTACCGGAACATTAAAGTACTTATTAGTCGTATCTAACCAATAAGTTACTCGATCTCCCCCGTAAGAAAAAGCACCTGTCAAACCCAATATCTTTTTCATCATTCCACCTCGTACTGTTTTACTTAAATTTACCTTTTTCATTTTATTCCTCCATTTTTTTGTTTTCAATAATTTTCCATCACTGCTTCTCGCACCACAAAACGTTACGGTCTTGTCATAAGCATCACTCTCCTCCGGGGTCATCTCCGGGCTGGTCAGAAATGGAGATAAAAAAAGAGGCCTTAGAACAATCATCAGGAAGAAATATTCTTCAAGCTATGACTGTCTAAGACCTCTAAAATAAAAAATCCTCAGAAGACAGCCCAGCTCACAATAAGATCCAGTCATCCTATTGTGCTGTAACTATCCTTCGAGGAAAAAGCGCACCTGAATTATTCAGATACTACACCACCGAAGGTGTGCTAATAAATTTTTATGTGTTCAGAAGATGTTTCATCAATGTTGTACCAGAAGTATATCATTTTTCAGGGGTCTGTCAAGAAAAAATCTTACTTCAAAAAAGACATTTTCTCGCCTAAAAACAAGATAAACTCCCCCTAATAGTATATTCAGAGTCGGGGGTGAAAATGCTCGGTTTTTTTCTAGCTATTTTATTACTAATGTTTTGTTTTCTTGAAATGTGCGGAACTGTAGATTTGATTGGGGTTATAGCAGCTTGTTGAATTCTTATGAATTTACACCTGTAAGATTAAAGCGGCATATTGGAAAAAATATCAGAATTAAATATTTTCTATTTTTTATTGACCAGAAGCTTTTCGTAATGATCTTTGTCATAGACAACCGGTAGCGACACAGGGGTTGAATCTACCAGCTCTTTCAGTTCCTTTGTATCGAAGTTATATATCTTACTACCGATAAGAAGCTGTTCGCCTTTATCTATACTGATCTCTCCACGAACACATATGAAGTCTCCTTGCTTCAAAGTACGAGCTACTGATTGATAAAGTGACGGCATTAACATAACTCTTATGTAATCATGTTCACATCCGACAAAAAGAACAGCCATCTTCTCCAGTTTCTTCGGAGCAAAAACAAGAACCAGATCCATTATTCTTCCTACTACACATACGGTCGGTTCAGGATACCATTTCCTCTGTTGACATTTTTCTGTTGTTTCTTTCTTTTTCGATGTTTTCTTTGCGGTCTTCTTCATAGAAACTACCTCCTGAGGCACCAGAACTGCCCCTATTAATTAAATATCTATATAATGTTAAATCCTATGTCTTTCTTATAAAGATGTCCCAGAGGTCACCATTTATTCTGTTCTGTCCTTAGCATATATGATGGGCTGTTTTGATGTAATGATCTCATACAGGTCTTCTTTTGTTACCTTATATCCTTCTTCTACTATTATCTTTAATGGCTTTTCTCGAGCATTTGTCAGACCTTCTAAGCAGATTAAATCCCCTTCTTTTATGGAATGATCATACTTTGGATATTCTTTCGGAAAGAAAATCCCTTCCACTTTACCTTCCGAAGAATTCAGTGTTACAACGGCCAGCTTCTCCCTTTTTACCTTTGTTACTGGAAATCTTACTCCGACGACAACTCCAAAAACATATACTTTCCAAGCATCAGGACAATCTTCTGCATCATATTGTTTCATATTCTTCAAGTCATTAATAATTACCGGTAATGTTGTGTCCATACAGCCCCCTATATAAATTTATCAAAAAAGCACGCCCCCGGAGTCACTTTTAAGCGTTGCTCAGAGCGTTTATAATACGGTTATATATAAATCCGGAATTGAAAGTTTTTCACAAGGGAAGTCTTCGGTAAAACTATAGTGTAGAGGGCAGGGGTATATATCCCCACCCTCCACTTTTGATACCTGTCTTTATTCCTCCTGTCTTCTGAAGAAAAGAAAACCGGCTATAATAAAGATAATAATAAAAGTCGCCGCAATCTGCAAAACCAGTGAACCTATGGCAACCGGTAACGAAGTGTGTCGTAAATTCCTGATAAACATAATTATCAGAACAACACCGGTAACTGCAGCACTTATTATGTAATTAAGATTCTCAACCTGAATATCTGTAAATCCTGCCATATAAATAAGTACTATCCAGATAATAAACATAATGAACAACATAAGTAAGTTCGGCACATTAAAAATGTTATAGTCATAAACAGCAACAACGTGACTTGTAAATGCCCATATTCCCCAGATGATACCGGCAATAAGTAGCACACCTCCAATTATATATGCAGCTATCATATACACCTCCTGTTTTTACCTTATCGCTTTTTTAATATCCGGTCGCAAATCAACCGTGACTATAAATTTTTCCGTATATCTTCTTCCGTCTACACCTACATAATCTCTTACTAACCAGATAATATGAAAATCCGGCTGTTGAATATCCCAAGTACCGAATAATCTATTTAATTCATCATCTGAGATTCTATCTATAAATACCTTCTCTGGAATCTTAATCTTTCGTTTACCATGTAAATCCGGTTCTATATGCTCAATGATTACCTCTCCCCAGTAACCTATCCTTCTTAGCCAAGCTTCAAATGTATCATCAAAAGTAGCCGGTCTTAAATCTGTACAAGAAAGCTGTTCTCTATATGTTTTTATTTCCTCAGGGGTTAATTTCTTTTTGCCTGATGTATCCTTCTGCTGGCCTTCTTGACCCGTTTGCTGATTGAGCATTTCGCCACAAAATCGGCATTTTATTGCCTCATCCTGTATCTCTTCTGCACAATAAGGACACTTCTTCATATATACACCTCCATACACTTACCGGTCTTACTACACTCTACTGAATCTATCTTCTGTCCACTTCCATGTCTCCCAGAGTGGTTCTTTTGAATAGTTCCATTCAGGATCATCCCAAATTGGCTGTCCTACCCTTATCATATATACTCCATCATCTTTTTTAAGATCTATACCGCAAGCACTACCCCTGCTAAAAATACTCTTTATCTGACCTTTCGAATACTTGTATATGTCTACCTGTGTATAATGCGCTCCACCTGCTGACCAGAACACTATCTCTGAATATCCATCATTATCAATATCTATCAATTCGAACTTCGTAAAATAACTATTACCAGAGATGGTCTGTACTGTTTCATCTTTACTAATAACCAGAAATGCCACAGGAATACGAACATCGTCATTACTCAGCCCCTGAAAACCGGAGATCGTTTCCTTCTTTCCGTCACCATCTATATCCTGCTCCTCAATACTATTGTTTTCTGCGTTAAACTTCTCGCTGACTATATATTCCTGACCTTCATACACAAATGATCCTGATACGATAGATTCGACCTCTACCGCTGTTGAAACCATCGGAATCGCTATCAAAATGACCACTACAATGCATATAATCTTAATCTTCATATCACCTGTACTTTTTGAATGCTTCCAGAAACCTATCCTTCAAATCCTCTTCACCCTTAACCTTCTTCACATCGACTGACATCTTTTGTGCTACATCAAGTAACGCTCTGACAATTGCTGTCCTAGACAAACTCTTTCCGCCTGAAAAACGAGCATTATTCGATATATCATCAAGGAAACCTATTTGCTCCCTATTCAGCGTTCCTGTTGACCAGAAATTATCTTTATTCATGTTATCCTCATTCTTTGTAATGCTCAATTGTGCTTTTCAAAATTAAAAAAATACAATATTTTCTCTATTTATACTTTTTTATCGCTGTCAACATCCTCGATACCAGTTCTTCTTCTGTCTGTACTGCCGTAACATCTATCTTGAGTTTCATAGCGGCATTGAGAAGGCTTCTTATAACATAGGATTTAGGCAATTTATAACCACCAGAAGACTTCATCTCATTACTCAACTTCTGCAACCAACCTTCCATCTCCTTGGTTATAGAAATTGGTATCCTGAAGAGATCCTTCTGCACCTCGCTTCTAAATCTGCCTGTTCCCTTTTTCTTCGCCATATATATCCAGTTTTATGTAAAGTATTCAAGTATTCAATTGTGTATTACATATTTTACACTGCGAACATAAGCTTGTACACCTTTTTATACAGATAAAAAAGGCAGCTATTCTTATCTTCCCCTTAAAGGTGATATAAAGAATAACTGCCTCTTCTTTTGCTTTCTCTGCAAAAATCCTCTTACCAGCTATCTCATTCTGGTCTTACCATCAGTCCGAAAAAGAACATCTTCCTACTTCTTTTTCTTTCTGTCAGGTCTCTGCGTTAAAGCAGAACCAGCAGCTGTTTTTGCTGCCTTTGAAGAACTTTTGCTTCTTAGCACTTTTGATGCTGCTGTGGCAGCTCGTTTCGAAGTTTTTTCGTTCCTAGCCATCTTTTGCCTCCTTTCGTTGTTAGACCTTTTAAATATTACCCCACCCCTTTATCTCGTATGACAATCGGGGCAACAATGTTTACCGCCATCTGCCGTTGGGTATTTTTTCTTGGCTTCCCGAACAGCGCCATGACAACTTGGAAAATCACCCAGGTACTCCTTATCCGTCACCAGCGTTAACCAATAGCAACCTAGTTCATGAACCTCATGATCTCCATTAGCCTGTGCATTCTTGTTTACATAATACTTTGACATCTTTCCTTCTCCTTACGTTGTGAATTAATACCAACCTTTATGAATTCACTGAACGCAGTGAATTCGATTGGCAAAAAAAATCTATTTTACCGGTTCATATACAAACTGTCTTCCCCCACCCTTGATAGCCTCTTCTCTACATTTACACACAAGACCCATTTCTTGTAACCTTGTTAACCGATTACTAGCGGCGTTGATTTTCTCGACTTTTCCCTGATCTACTAAATCTTTTGACGTTATTTTTCCCATCGTTACCGCTAAGAAATACGTTTCTTTCATTTCCGGTCGTATGTCTCCGATAATATTCGGCTGTCCACCTTCAATAACAATACATGCGCTCTCTCTGAATTTCAGCGCCATATCAATGTTTTCTTTCAATCCATCAGAGAGACCCATTAATACTACATATCTTTCAAATTCGCCGGTAGATACACGTCTTACCAGTTTGCATATCAACTCATCTGAGCAAGAATAATCTATAAGTGTAACTTTACTAAAATCCAAAGGTAGAACAGTATCCTCTGGACTCTCCTCCAAATATCTTATTATTTTTTCACGCTCATCCCGACCGGCAGACCTGCCACCAAGCGTTACTTTCTCTATGATATATGGACTTATCTTTTTTAGCATGTTTTCACCGTCTTCACTGAATACATTATATACGATTCCGGAGAGTTTGTCAATCCCCCTCCATTAACTTTCTTGCTCTGATAAATTAATTAACACTTGCGTTCCCGGGAACAAGCCCGAATCAAAACCATGAACACTGCTTCTAAAATATAATCTGCTATTTCCCGATCTTACATGTAAAGACCCTTCATAGTCTTCTGTTATTTTTTTCACCGAATACAGGCCAAACCCTCTATCGACTTTTCTCGATGTATTCTTCTTAAGTGAATATATGATTGCGTCTAAATGTGACCAGTCTGAAACATCATAGCGCTTCCCTAAGCTGTTTTTTATTCCTATCCCTAAATCACCCACACCGACTATTAAAAACCGCCGGCCGTCGTTATGTCTTCGATATCTTTGAACAGCAAGCACCCCTTCATCTTCACTATGATCTATAATGTTATAGCAGAGTTCGGAGACTATCGTTGATAATTTTACTATGTTTGTTTCATCATAATGTAATTCGTCTTGCAAAATATCCTTTAGCTTAAGCAAAATAGGCTCTGTAATATTTTCCTGAGAATCCTTATCTCCCTTTATTCCTGTCAAAGGTAGTAGAATGTCATTTGTTATTAATACTTCTGCAAACTCGCAGCCTTCCAGATTTTGAATATCAACAAAGCCATCTGTACATTCCGGGAATTTCATAACAACCATGTACGACTTAACAAATATATCATTTGGAAAAACAACAACAACTTTCTTAAAAAAGTCACCTAGATGCCTTACTGCTAAATAAAGACAGACCAATCCATATGGACCTATGAACCCTAGGTCAGATAAATCTATCTGTACCTTTTTCCTCTTATCTCCATCTTCTGCGCACTGCGCGACTCTTCTAAGAAAGTTATCGCAGGTCTGACCGTTTAGAGATCCCTCGCAGACTACAGTATGTTCATTTTTCATTATATTGTCTCAACGTGTCATTTTCGTGTCAAAAATTCTACAAATATACCTTTTTGTTCAAAAGCAATAAACTCTGCAAAGAATACAAAAAAGCAGTTAACCTCTTTATTATAAGTCTTTTAAACCTATCTTCAAGTAGATTAACTGCTTATGATAATTATATGGCGGAGAGGGAGGAATTCGAACCTATGCGCTGATGAGCTATTCTAACCGAAAGACTTACGGACAAAAATCCTGCCTTCCATACAACTTTTGTACAATTTTAGGTTAGTAGTATTGCTTATTCAAGCCCTTCCCATATGGTTTCTATACGTTTCTTTAAGTCATCCGTAGAAAACGGCCACACGGTCCTGCCATAAAGGGCCTGTGTTATCTCTTTGTAAGTAAGCTTGTTTACCCTGAAAGGAGGTATTTTGTTGTCTATCTCCAGGCAATACCTCATCAGCATCAACTCCTTGGATATCATATGCGGTAAGAGAAAATGCTGCCCGACGGTATGACGCGCGTTCTTTGAGAGGGTCGCCCTGAGGGGCTTATCTTCCAATATGGATTTAATGCCTTTGGCTATCTCGCTAACTTCATGAGGCTCAACAAGAAATCCATTATGCCCATGGATCACCTGCTTCGTTATCCCGCCTACAGCACTACCTATCACGGGTGTCCCCTGCCACATAGCCTCGGCAACGACAAGGCCGAACCCTTCTCTGGTGGACACATGAACAAAACAATCGGCGATGTTCATCAGCGAACCTATAACTTCATCGTTGTTCTCCACATTCAAAAGAAGAAATATATCTTTATCGCCTTCGGCGTAATTCTTTATTTCTTCGTACATTTTCATTCCTTCGGGATCATCGGCAGCCGAATTACCCGCCATGACAAGTATCGGATCGATCCCTTTGGACAATTTAGTCTTTGTGGACTTAAAGGCCTCGATTATTGTCTTCTGGTTCTTATGAACATCGTATCTTGACACCGCTGCTATGATGGGTCTTTCGGGATCTATATTGTTCTCATTAAAGACATTCCCAAGGGATCTCAACGACTCATCTCTCGACCGAGGCCTGTTCTTGCTCCTGAGCGGATCTATTGAAGGACAGATCTCATAGGCCGGGATCTGCACATTCTCTTTAATAAAATTCTCCGCGGTGAAAATAGCCCCTTCGAACTGGTTAATATACGGCAGGAGGAACCGCCATATCCTTCTGCTCGCGTGCGAAGTATCAATGTGGCATCTCCAGATAATATGCCCGTAAACGTTACCGTTCATTATGAGCGCCGCCGGCTGAGGATCATGTATCGTGACCATATGACCTACGACCCTTACATCCCTTGTGTTCTCGTCGATAGTGTCGAGGTACGCGTGAAATATCTCTTCAAGAGTGATATCCTGGTCCACTCCCTGCAGAAGGTTATGGAATTTTTTTGTTACACTAAAAAATTCGTCGCTCCCTTCGACAACGAACCAGCGGGCGTCTATCCCTATACCTCTAGCAAAAGGAATAACACTTTGGAGCATTTCGGCTACACCGCCCCCGACAAATGTAGAGTTCACATTCGCCCAAACCTTTTTATGCAAAGGCTCCGCCATGAACCGGAGATTATCAACGAACTCTTTCCCAACAAAAGGCTCATACCGAGTAACATCAACAGGATCCAGGGGCACATATTCATTACTGTATTTTTTACTACGGTCATCAAACATTATTATCTCCCACTTTCTGGCGTTGAGTTACATATAGTTCACTCAATAATACTCGGACCTCATCGATATTCTTAAGATAATACCGGGCCTCACTCGGAACCTTATCGTCGGGGGCTATCTTGATCGAATACCCTGAAAGTTCATTTATCTCCGAGAAAGCGTCCTCGTCCGTTACATCATCCCCTATGTATATGGGGATAATATCCATCCCGGCCCTAGAGCTGGCCTTCTCGATCAGATACCGTACTATTTTGCCTTTATGCCAGTCTATAGGCGGACGTACTTCCAGAACTTTCTTCCCTCTGGTAACTCGGACCCGGTTCGATCCGGCAAAAGGTTCCATAGCCTCATTAACGCTGTCTTCAACCTTACTCTGAAGATCATCCGCCACCATTCTAAAGTGCACGCTCAACGTAAGCCCCTTATCCTCAATATACACATTCTCAATACCGGCAAGTTTTTTCTCAAGGACATTCTTTACATCCTCCATGATCTTAGCGGCCTCTACGGCCTCCGCCAGTTTTCTTCTGCCAAAAGGCCCTTTTATCTCCAATCCGTGATTACCCGCGTAGATAAGGTTATCCACACCGACACGCTTCTCGACATCAGACACCTGCCTCCCGCTTATGATCGCCACCGAAACATTGCTTTTATCGACCAGCCTCCGCAATATATCCCTCATTCCTTCATCCAGGAACACATCATCCGGATGATCCTGTATGGGAGTAAGCGTCCCATCAAAATCAAGAAACAGATAAATGTGAGATCTTTCTGTTTCTTTTTTTATCTTTTCCAGTTCCTTACTCAAATGCTTCATACGATCCGCTCTTCTCTTTTTCGGTATATCCTTTAAATTGAGACATTTCAAAATTCCGCAAACAGTTTTCAAGCCATGTGTTAATTGTATTTGACTTTATGCTCCTGCGCATCTTTGTCATCCGTTTTTTCCTTTCCCCTGGCATCATGGTAAGAGCCTGGTGAATAGCGTTGGCAATATCCTCTATGCTATAGGGATTTACCGAAAGACAGTTCTTTATCTCAGATATAGCCCCGGCGAATTTAGAGAGTATAAGAACCCCGTCATTGTCAGAATGTGCAGCTATATATTCCTTACATACCAGGTTCATTCCATCTCTTAATGGCGTGACAAGCCCCACATCCGACGCAGAATATAAAGCTATGAGTCCCGCAAAATCGACTTTACCGTAATTATAGTATATGGGAGACCATAGTCCTGTAGAAAATTTACCGTTGATCCTGCCTATTATCCCGTCTATCTCTTTTTTGAGTTTTTTATATTCCCCCACATCCTCTCTACTGGGAACTATCAGCTGGTAATAAAAAAACTGCTCTTTGAGTTCCGGATGATTGTCAAGAAGCACTTCCAGCCCGAGCATCCTTTGTTTTATCCCCTTTGAGTAGTCAATTCGATCCACGCCTATGATGCGCTTTGAACATGACGTCTCAGTTCTTATTTGTACGACTCTTTCTTTAACCGCCGGAGTCCTTGAAACCCTGTCGATAAGATCAAAATCTATACTTATTGGATTTGCGTAAACATGTGTAGCGGTTTTTTCCTCAAATCTTTTCCCTTCTGACCTTTTCTTATCCTTCTTATAAAGATCTACAGCATTAAAAAAGTTACGCACGTATCTTTTGTGATGAAAACCAACTGAATTACAGCAAAGTAAAGATTTTAGTATGTTCTTTTGCCATGGCAGTATCGAAAATATGTCAATATGCGGAAAAGGTATATGAAGAAAGAAATGAATTTCTTGAGATGGTCTTATTTTTCTGAGATAGTACGGCACCATGAACAGGTGAAAATCCTGGACCCATACTATGTCGTCTTTAGAAGCTACTTGATCTATATAATGAGCGAACCGTTCGTTAACCGCACAATAAGTTTCCCAGGATTTATAATCAATGTAACTTTTTTCAAAAAAATAATGAAAAAGTGACCAAAGTGTACCGTTGGAAAAATTGTTGTAATAGTTTTCAAATTCTTCTTTGTTGAGAGGAACGCAACCTATCCTGTATGATTTTTCGTCATCGTTTTCCTGGGGCCAGATATCTTTTGTGTTAAGAAGTTCTATTCCCTGACTGTCAGAAGTCTCTGAAATGATCCCGTCCCACCCCAACCATATCCCATTGGTATCCTTAAGTATCGGATCCATAGCCGTAATAAGTCCGCCTGTGGCTTTCTCCCAGACTAAGCTCCCTTTCTTGTTTCGGTATCTGCTGAACGGGAGCCTGTTCGATACTACAATTAAATTTCTTTTTTCACCTTTATAATTAAGCATATGTCTAGATGGATTTTACGTATATATATTTCATAATTGCGGCCGCCAACATCAACCTATTTTTCCAACAACATGGTTGACATCAAGGCAAGATAATCACATATGTGTCTGGTTATAAAAAAGTTTCTTCTGGTATAATCTACAGCGTTCATCCCCATATTAGCGGCTATTGCAGGATTGTTAAGCAAATAACGCATCCTGTACGCACATCCCTCAACAGAATTTACGGTATACCCGGTCTTACCGTAAACTATCTGCATCGTTATACCCCCGACGGCCCCTCCTATTATCGGCTTGCCTTTCACCATAGCTTCGGCAACAGTAAGGCCAAACCCTTCTTTTGTTGATTTCTGGAGGATAATGGTCGCAGCCCTTTGCAGGGCATTAATGGTAATGTTGGCATCCGGTGGAAGGTCAAGTATGAAAATATCCTTATCCTTTGCGGCTATATCCTGGATATCTTGCAATACCTGCAATCCTTCGGGATCATCAGTGGCCCCGCCGCCGGCCAGGATAAGAACACAATCGTTATATTTCTTCACCAGTTTATAAGCTTCTATCACACCCAGGGGATCCTTAAATTTATCGAAACGTGACACCTGTAATATAATATCCCTGTCCCTGGGTATCCCGTACTTATTAAGTTCAGCATCTATTGTTTTATCATCCAATTCTTTGTTCTTGTCGCTCAAAGGATCTATGGATGGGTATATCAAAAATTGCGGTATCGCAAGTTTCTGCGCAAATCCAGGCAAAGAAAATATAGCACCATCATACTGGGAAACATATTCTTTAAGGAAATTCCAGACTTTTCTCTGTGGTTTGGATATATCAATATGGCATCTCCATACCCATTTTTTCTTTTTTGGCTTGAATTCAATAAAAGCGGCCGGCTGAGGGTCATGTATAACGACAAAATCCGAATCCAGTGAAAGTTCCGAAGCATTTTTTTTGTTGACCTCTTTATATCCATCGTACATCTCATCTGTTATGACCTGCTTATCACCCTGCAAGGCATTATGGAACCCTTTGGTAGTCTTATAAAAAAGATCATTCCCTTTAATAACCTCCCATTTAGTCTCTATGCCAAGATCATTAAAGATAGGTATGAGTCGGAGCAACATCTCGGCAACCCCGCCGCCAAGACGCGTTGAGTTGACATGCAAAAAAGATCTGCCTTTAAGTTTTTCGGCGAGACTGTAGATCAGGTCTACTGTCCCCGGAGGCGCTACATCCCTGTATGATTCAATGGTTATCTTTTTACCGGTCATTTCTTAGCTTCCTCTTCACATAAGTTTATTATCTTAGCCCTGAGGTCTTCCAGACTATACATGTAACAGTCCAATCTCTCTATCTTATCCGCCAACTCATTTAAGCCAAGGGTTTCATCCAACCATATTGAAAAATCGCTCTTCCCTCTCTTCATGCGTAATCGTGCCTCAAAAATATGGTTATATATGGCACTAGCGTGGACTACCCTCATAGCTTCCATGAATCCGTAAAGATTATTAGCTGAAATACCCATAGGTATTTCCATTATCCTGGACTTCATGAAAAAAAATGATTCCCCGGACTCTACGGAAGGAATGGTCTTTATAATGGAAAGGTGGTTGTCTATTGTATCCAGAAGCTCATTTCTGATATCCTCTAAGGTCTTGTTCCCGAATGGCGTTATAAAACCCAGCTTCTCGCCCAGCACTCTATCCCTTACCTCAAGGGCCACCCAATTGGCAAAGTCATTGGGATATTGGCCTGTCAGGTAAAAATGTCTCAAAAAATATCCATGGGTATGATAATAGATCGAATCTACCGGTACGGTTTCGATAAGCGACATTAATTGCACTTCATTGTCGGCTTTATCCGCCAAAAGCTCTTTTATCTCTATGCACCCTCTGAATTCAAAATTTTTCATAAGTTAATGTGCCATCTTTCCCATGGATTCCTTCAGCCTTCTCCCAAGTTTTATCATATTTTAATATTATAACACTTTGTCCTGGCTAAAAACATTTTTACCCGGTTGTTTTTTTGTTGATCATTATAATGCAGAAAGATCATTTTTTTGTTTTCCTTTCAGCTCCACCCTGGTGCGAGGCAGAGACTCCGGAAATCTTCTTTGTAAAAATTCCAGGAGTCTCTCCCTCACTTCACAGCGCAGCTTCCACGCGGTTGGAGAATCCTCCGCACTCATCAGTGCCCGTATCTCTACTGTATCCTCGGTAATATTAGTGACTTGCAGCACATTGACCTTTTTATCCCAGTGTGGGCAATCCTGAAGAATGCGTGTTAATTCAGACCGAAGCTCTTCCACAGGCACAGTATAGTCCGCATAAATATAAACCGAGCCTAGAATATCCGCAGAAGTCCGCGTCCAGTTCTGAAAAGGTTTTTCTATGAAGTACGATATGGGGAGAACCAAACGCCTGAGATCCCATATTCTAACAACCACATACGTAAGCGTTATTTCTTCCACCCACCCCCACTCATTTTCAACTATCACTACATCATCTATGCGTATGGGTTGCGTCATTGCGATCTGTATTCCGGCTATAAAATTACCCACAGTCTTCTGTGCCGCAAGCCCTAGGACTACACCAATTATACCTGCTGATGCCAATAGGGTTGTTCCAATTTGGCGAACTTTGTCAAAAGTCATAAGAACCAACGTAACTGTTAGCACAACGATAATAACATCAATGGCATTTTCTATAACTTTTGTCTGGGTATAAATGCGCCTTGCCAGTAGGTTATCTTTCACGGTAATATCGTAATGACTAAGATAGCTTTCTCTGGCAACATTGATGATGCTCACCAAAAACCATCCAATAGATACTATCAGCCACGGGTTCACTATATGAAGAACAACATACTTGATATCGTCTGAAAAATGCAGCACCGGCAAAATGAACATAATACACGCGGCTGGCACTAATGATAGCAATGGAGCCCGCAGGGTTTCTATGTTTATTTTGAATTTACTTAACACACCTTTCCGTTGATATCTTTGTAGCAAAAACATAAGTGTAACATAGATGAGCATACTTGTTATGACAGAAAAGACCAAAATCAGCCAAGATGAAAATATGTCATTTGCTAATAGTTTGTTGAGTTCCTGAACCATGCTTATTCCTTTTTGGGATATTTCCTTCACTAAAAGCTAATTGTCACTTTTAAAACAGTTTTTAATGTATTTGTCGACTTCCTTCATCTGCCTTCTAGCCCACTCACCAATAATACTATTTGATGACAAGCTCTCTGCCTTGTTGTAGTGTATCAAAGCTTTATGCAACCATTTTTCGCGATCTCTATCAGCAACGTTTGGGCTGTTTACAGCTTTCTTAAACCAGGCATTTGCAATAAATAGCTGTGCCTTAGGCTGTTTAGGTTCCATCCTTAAGGCCTTTTGATAAGCTTTGATTGCCTTGGTAAGGTTCCCCTTAAGCAAATAGGTCTGTCCTAACAAAACATACTGCGTTGGATACTCTATTTTGTCTTTTTTTCGTAAAATATCTTCCCACATAACAATGTCCTATCTGCGTTTTTATTTTATGCCTTCCAAATCTTTCTTTGCCCACGTTGCCCATTTCCCGGAGTTATACTTTCCTATGAGCTGATTATAAGTATTAACCGCCATATTATTATTTCCAGCCATTGAAACAACAGGTGGAAGTGCCGGGATCTGTCCTCATTCGTGCTCAAATGGGGTATTCCACCACGATTTCACCACGATTTGTACCCAAAAGTGTCACCTAATTACTGAGCATATACAACCGTCCCGGAGTATCTAATTTTTGTCAAAAGTTAAGCTTTGACCCCATTATTCTTCCCTTGGGGCAACATAATGCATTTGTATGAAAGGAGGTGAAAGAATATCTCCACAAAGCACTATATAGCGTTGCCCCAAACCCGTATATTAAAAAATGGTTTTAAATTAGTAACCCCAATCTTCCCAGACATATTCTGGCTCAATAATAGGCTCCTTCCATTCATCGGGGAAATTAAAAGGAAACGTTACTATTTCTGCGGCTCCAGCCCCTAATCTTAAAACCGTTTGAACAACCCCCTTACCTAATCCAATGGTCATACCATAAAATACATTTTCAT
>CAYWDJ010000015.1:12282-18991 GCA_964457005.1 uncultured Planctomycetia bacterium | reverse complement strand
GGCGTCATATTGTCCAGCATTATAACATCAGGACCCTCCGCAAGAGCGCATTCACACTCCTTAAGGGTTTCCACCTCTATTTCAATGCGAATATTTTCCTGCACAAAATCCCGGGCTCTTCTTATAATATCTTTAATGATCACCTCGGCATCTTTTGTCTTCATCTGCATGGAATAGGCACGTATGTGATTATCTTTTATGAGAACCATATCCCAGAGACCTTTTCTGTGGTTATGTCCGCCGCCCACTCTTACCGCATATTTTTCAAGATATCGGTGAAGAGGAATTGTTTTACGAGTATCATAGATCTTAACGCCCGTGCCCTCTACCGCGTCCACCATTTTTCTTGTACGAGTAGAAACCCCGCTTAGTATGGCAAGGTAATTAAGCGCTGTCCTTTCGCCCCTCAATATTGCCTGCGCGTCCCCCTCTATAAACGCCACTTCCTGTCCGGAGTCTACACTGTCCCCGTCCTTGACCATGGGCCGAAACTTCAGGGTAACGTCCACCGAGGCAAAGATCCTCTCGACTATTTCCATACCGCAGACCACGCCGGTCTCTTTAGCAAGAATAACAGCGTCAACATTCAAAAGTCCGTTTATCACCGCCTGGCTGGTAACATCACCCGTCCAGACATCTTCCTTGAGTGCGAACCGTATGATAGTATCTATTCGGTTTTTATCTAAGTCCTTCATAATTTATAAAGTTTTTCTACCTCTACACCGGTAAGCGACCGGTACTCTCCCTCTTCAAGCCCCTTTAATGTCAAAAAGGCATATTTAACCCTCTTAAGGTCGATCACCTTTTTGTCCAGAGCGAGGAACATACGTCTTACCTGCCGATTCCTTCCTTCGTGTATCTTCACTTTATACGCTACCCTGGAAGCGTATTCCTTATGCAGGCTTACCCGGCAAGGACTTGTCCTTTTCCCATCAATATCGATGCCTTTCTGCAGTTGGTTAATCTCCTGAGGAGACAATGGCTCTTTGACCTCAGCAACATATATCTTATCTATCTCAAAACTGGGATGCGACAATTTATATGACAAGTCACCGTCATTTGTAACAATTATTACTCCGGTGGTATCTTTATCCAGCCTTCCGACCGGATAAACTCTTTCATCAACCTTATGAAAAATATCTGTTACTTTCCGCCTGTCGTGAGTATCTTTAACAGTAGACAAATATCCTGCCGGTTTATACAAAATATAGTACCTCTTTTTCTCTTTGCCTATTTGTTTACTGTCTACCTCTATTGAATGTTTCTGAGGATCAAGGCGGTATCCTCTTTCAGAAACAACTTGTCCATCAACCTTAACACGTCCGCTCTCGATCACATTAGCGGCCTCTCTCCTGGATGCAACCCCGGCATGTGCAAGTATAGTTTGTAATCGTTTTTCTTCTGCCATATGTTTTAGAATGCTCCTATTCCAATGCGGCAATATTATCTTTTAGATTTGATACCTGGTCCTGAAATCTTTGTTTTTTATCTTTCTCTTTCAGAACAACATCCTCCGGAGCCCTGTCTACAAATGATTTGTTTGACAGCTTTTTATCGATTGCCGTAAGACATCTGTCAAGCTCGTCGATCTTACTGTTTATACGCACCTTTTCTTTATCAATGTCTACAGCACCACCCAAAGGAACGAAGAGCTTTGTCTTTTCAACAAGCGCCGCAACTGATTGATCCGGCCTTTTAAGCCCCTCTTCGGCCGAGGCAATGACACACCCTGCCAACTGCTGTATGTATCTGGCATTATCTAAGTAAAGTTCTTTTTCTTCCCCTGAAGCCACATTTATCATGACGTCAAGATTTGCCTTGTGAGCTATATTCCAGAACGCCCGTATATTCCGGATAGATGAAACAGAATCTATTAGATGCTCCATATCCTTCACTGCCTTGTCATCATCAAATTTTACTGCAACCTCGGGCCAGGAAGACGCCATGAGCATCTCTCCCGAAACTCCGGGTATATTCTGCCATATTTCTTCAGAGATAAACGGCATTACCGGATGTATCAGTTTTAGAATGCCCTTGAGAACAAGAACCAGAACCTGCTGTGTGGTCTCCTTATTCTCGGAAAGCTTAGTCATCTCAAGATACCAGTCACAGTATTTATGCCAGATAAAGTCATACAGGGCACTTGTAGCGTCGTTAAACCGATAGAGCTCAAGGCTTTTTGTCACCTTTTCTATCGTCCTGTTCAGGCTGCTGAGTATCCATTTATCGGCCAAACCAAGTTTTTCGACATCTATTTCAGCCTCGGTAAAATCCTCTCCAAGATTCATAAGAACATATCTGGAAGCATTCCATATCTTGTTGGCAAAGTTCCTTCCAACTTCAAATTTTTCTTTTGCGAGAAAGACATCCTGCCCCTGGCTGGTAATAGAAATAATGCTGAACCTTAGCGCGTCACTTCCAACCTGTTCCACGATCTCTAGCGGGTCTATAACATTCCCGAGCGACTTTGACATCTTTGTTCCGGTAGCATCACGCACAGTACCATGAATATACACGTCGCTGAACGGGATCTTCTTCATAAATTTAAGGCCCGACATTATCATTCTGGCGACCCAGAAAAATATTATTTCCTGTGCCGTAACAAGAGCATTCGTTGGATAGAATTTTTCAAGTTCCTTTGTCTCTTCCGGCCAGCCCAGAGTAGAAAACGGCCAAAGCCATGAGCTGAACCATGTATCCAGAACATCAGGATCCTGTTCTATGTTCGAGCCTCCGCAATGAGGACATTCGGAAGCAGTCTCATCTCCGATAAACACTCCCTTCTTACCCGGTTCCCTAACCTCAACATCCCGTACATATTCATAGTCAAGACAGTCCTTACAGTACCACACGGGTATCCTGTGCCCCCACCATATCTGTCGGGATATGCACCAATCGCGGATATTTTCCATCCAGTCAAGATAGACCTTGGTCCATCTTTCGGGATGGAACTTGATCTTCTCATCCCTTACGACATCTATAGCTTCAGCGGCAAGAGGTTTCATACTAACAAACCACTGTTTAGAAAGGCGGGGTTCTACCACCGTATGACATCTGTAGCAATGGCCGACCGCATGGGTATGGTCCTCTGTCTTAACAAAAAAGTGGCGCTGCTTCAGGTCCTCTACTATGACCTCTCGGCATTCAAAACGGTCCATTCCCTCATAATCTCCGCCAACTTCGTTTATTGTACCATCAGCATTCATCGCATTTATATTTTCGAGACCATGCTTGTTGCCAAGCTCAAAGTCAATAGGATCATGCGCCGGAGTGACCTTTAGGGCACCCGTGCCAAATTCAGGGTCAACATCGTCATCAAAAATAATATCAAGTTCTCTGTTAAGGATCGGCAGGATAAGCTTTTTACCTTCAAGAAGTTCTCTTCGCGGATCTTTCGGATTCATCGCGACGGCCACATCTCCCAGCATAGTCTCAGGGCGTGTCGTAGCTATAACTATATAATCCTCATTTTCTTTTTCAAGTTTGTTTCTTCCCTTAATGGGATATTTAATATGATAGAATTTCCCATCGACATCACAATGTTCCGCTTCTTCATCACTAAGCGCGGTACCGCAGCGAGGACACCAGTTGATTATGTAATCACCTTTGTAAATGAGGCTGTCTTCGTACAGGCGGACAAAAACCTCTTTTACCGCCTTGGAAAGGCCTTCATCCATTGTAAACCGGGTACGCTCCCAGTCACACGCGCATCCCATCTTTTTAAGCTGACGGATTATGGTGCTCCCATGCTCTTCTTTCCAATCCCACACTTTTTCCAGAAATTTTTCTCTTCCAAGATCGGTCCTGTGAACACCATCTTTTGCAAGCTGCCTTTCAACGACATTCTGGGTAGCAATGCCTGCATGATCAGTGCCAGGCACCCACATTGTATTGAATCCCATCATTTTCTTCCACCTGATCAGAATGTCCTGAATGGTGTTATTAAGAGCATGCCCCATATGGAGTATGCCCGTAACATTTGGAGGAGGGATGACTATGCAATATGGGTCTTTATCTTCAGACGGGTCAGCATGGAATAAATTCTCTTTTACCCACTGGTTGTATATTCTCTCTTCTATGCTGTGTGGATCGTATTTTGTAGGAATTTCTTTCATTTTTTCTTTTTCTTCCGTTTCGTTTCATCCCTTACAAGCTTATACTCGATAGAATCCTTCAGGGCAAGCCAGCTAGCCTCTATAATGTTCTCTGAAACACCTACAGTCCACCAGGAATCATCCTTGTCCTGCGACTGGACGAGAACCCTTACTTTTGCAGCCGTAGCCGCTTTTTCATCGAGAACCCTGACCCTAAAATCTGACAGATGCATCTCCTTAAGATTGGGATAAACTTCTTCAAGAGCTTTCCTCAAAGCCCTGTCCATTGCATGGACCGGACCATCACCAAGAGAAACTGTATGTTTTAGGCCCTTGCCTATTTTCAGTTTTACGGTAGCCTCAGAGACGATCTCTTTATCTCCTCTCTTCTCAACAATAACCCTGAAATCTTCCAGCTCGAAATGACTTTTGAAATTTTCTGACGCCCTGCGCATAAGCAGCATAAGAGAGGCCTCAGCAAGTTCAAACTGAAACCCTTCTTTCTCCATATCCTGCACCTTGGTGAGTATTTTTTTGGCATTATCGGAATTTTTATCAAGTTTAACCCCCATATCGGAGGCTTTACCAACGATACTGGACTTACCTGAAAGCTCTGAAATAAGAAGGCGTCTTTCGTTGCCCACCTTCTTTGGATCAAGATGCTCATATGACTTTGGTTTCTTCATAATAGCATTAACGTGAACCCCCGCCTTATGGGCAAAAGCGCTCTTGCCGACATACGGCTGTGAATCCTGCTGTTTAATATTAGAGATCTCCGCTACAAATCTCGAAGCATCCGTAAGATCCTTAAACTCGAATTTTGAGAGGCAATTCAATCCCAGCTTAAAGCGCAGCGCCGGAAGGATCGAAACCAAATTGGCGTTTCCGCATCTTTCCCCATACCCGTTAAACGTACCCTGGACCTGAACACACCCCGCCTGCACAGCTGCGACCGAATTCGCTACGGCCATTTCCGCATCATTATGAACGTGTATCCCCAAAGGAATAGAGATTTCTGCCTTAACCTCTTCAACGATCTCAAACACCTGACTTGTCAAGCATCCGCCATTGGTATCACACAGGATCAAGATTTCCGCTCCACCTGCCGCAGCAGCTTTTAAGGTCTCAATCGCGTACCTCGGATTATCCAGATAGCCGTCAAAAAAATGCTCCGCGTCAAACATCACCTTGCGCCCCTTACTCTTCAAGAAGGCAATAGAATCCTCTATCATCTTAAGGTTCTCTTTAAGCGATGTTCTCAGAACATCCTTAACATGAAGGTCCCAGCTTTTTCCAAAGATAGTTATGTATTTGGTCTTGGCCTTTAAGAGCCCCTTCATAACCGGATCGGTCGAAGTTTTCGATGCCGCCCTGCGTGTGCTTCCGAAAGCCGTAAGCTTGGAATTCTTAAGCTTAAGAGACTTCGCCGCCTCCGCAAAGAACTCATCGTCCTTGGGATTTGATCCGGGCCACCCTCCTTCAACAAAATCGACACCGAGTTCATCAAGCTTCCGGGCGATCCTGATCTTATCCTTAACAGTAAAAGAAATGCCCTCGAACTGGGCTCCATCCCTTAATGTCGTATCATATATGAATACCTTCTCCATCATTCCTCCGTAAGCGTGCTATTTCTTCTTGCGCGACTTCTTAGCCAAACCAAAAACTGTGTGTAATGCTTTGACTGCCTTTTCAGCGTCATCTTTACCGATAACACAAGATATCTTGATCTCACTTGTAGAAATCATTTCAATATTTACCTTCTTAGAGGCAAACGTCTGGAACATCTTGGCTGCTACCCCGGAATGACTTCGCATACCAATACCTACCACGGATACCTTGGCTATATTCTTGTCGTATTTTGCGCCTTTGGCGCCAATTTCCTTGGAGAGCTTACGGACTACTTCCTGTGTCTTGGAAAGATCCGTCAGGGCTACCGTAAAAGATATATCCGTCGCCCTCGTCCTAGAAATATTCTGAATGATCATATCAACATTTATATTGGCCTTAGCCAGTCTCTCAAAAAGCTTACTAGCCTCACCCGGTTTGTCAGGAACATCGCAAACCGTCACCTTAGCTTCTCCCTTATTTAACGTTACTCCTCTGACTAATACATCTTCCATCGCCTTAACCTCCCTGCTTATCAAAGTGCCCCTTTCCTGCGAAAAGCTGGCACGTACATGTAATGGCATATTAAATTTACTCGCGGCTTCAATACTTCTTGGCTGCATTACCTGCGCTCCCAGAGAAGCCATCTCAAGCATTTCCTCATAACTAATAGTATCAAGTTTTCTGGCGTTCTTCACCACTCTGGGATCTGTGGTATACACGCCCTTAACGTCTGTATATATCTCACATTCCTTAGCGTTAAGAACTACGGCAAGAGCCACAGCTGTCATATCTGATCCACCGCGCCCGAGAGTAGTGATTTCACTATCCGGATTTATACCCTGAAAGCCAGCCACGATAACTATACGGTTCTTTTGTAGTTCTTTCTTCAGCTTAGCCGTACTAATATTAGTTATCCTTGCCTTTGTATGGGCTGAATCCGTCATTATTCCGACCTGCGCGCCCGTAAGGGAAATAGCCTCCTGCCCCAACTCATGAAGAGCCATTGC
>CAYWDJ010000015.1:0-12182 GCA_964457005.1 uncultured Planctomycetia bacterium | reverse complement strand
CCTGCGCGCCCGTAAGGGAAATAGCCTCCTGCCCCAACTCATGAAGAGCCATTGCTAAAAGAGCCACAGAGACCTGTTCGCCTGTGGACATAAGCATGTCCAACTCACGATCAGCGGGTTTCTTTGTTATCTGCCCCGCAAGTCCAAGAAGTTCGTCGGTAGTATCCCCCAAAGCTGACACCACAACCACAACATCGTATCCCTGTTTTTTATAGGATGCTACCCTTCTCGCCACCCCTTTTATTTTTTTAGGATTTGCTACACTGGTTCCACCATATTTTTGAACAATTATACCTTTCTTCGCCATCTGCCCACCTTTACGTCGTGCAATTACCTGTCAGACAAAAACATCTTCATAAGATCAGAGCCTTTTTCAATCTTCATGCTTCCCGCTTTCGCGGATCTTTCATTAAAAACAGTAACATCATCAGGCTCTATACCTTTTCCTGCCATAGCAAACGGCACAGGAACTGAAGTATGCGTTCTTTTCTCTACGGGAGTCGGATGGTCCGGAAGTATCAATATCCTGAAATCGACCTTATCCGTCAACTCTTCCAGTATTTTTCCGGTAATCTTCTGATCAAAATCCTCTATAGCTTTTATCTTAGCTCTCAGGTCTCCATTATGTCCGGCTTCATCCGGGGCCTCAACATGAACAAAAACAAAATCATGCCTTTCCAACATCTCTAAAGCAGCTGCGGCTTTACCTTCAAAATTTGTATCATAATATCCTGTTGCTCCCGGAACGTCTACAACCTCAAGGCCCAGAACTATTGCCATACCCTTCAGAAGATCCACAGCAGAGATCATACCACCGGTTACATCGTATGCGTCCACAAACTTGGGCATGTCAGGGCTTTTCCCCTGGCCCCAGGCCCATATCATATTTGCAGGGTTCTGTCCAAGGTCTACCCGAACCCGGTTAACATCGTGCGCCGCAAGAACATCCTTTGACCTCTCCATCAAATCGACGAGCTCTTCCTCTTTTGGAAGATGTTTTGATATAGACTGGTCCAAGATATCGTGCGGAGGAAAACATTTCACCTTTGACAGTCTGTCAGCCTCTTCCAAAGAATCACAGCTAACAACCAAAAGGTGCCGATAACTCGTACCCGGATAAAAATGATATTTATCAGACCCCAGTTCCTTTTGCAGGGACTCTACCAGAAGACTGCTTTCATTCGAAGTTATATGCCCGGCAGAATAATCCAACATTCTATCTTCACTAAAGGTGATGGTATTGAACCTGAATGCAACATCAGTTTCTGCAAGTTTAACTCCCAGATTTGCCGCTTCAAGGGGACCTCTACCACAATAATATTTTTGCGGATCATATCCCAGGATGGAAAGGTTGGCCACATCACTCGCCGGGGTCATACCTTTTGGTATGTTCTTCACCGTGCCAACAACACCCTTGCGGGCAATGATATCCATATTCGGAGAAACAGCCGCCTCCATAGATGTTCTGTCATCCAAAGCTTCTACGGGCAAACCCGCCATTCCATCCGGTACCAATACGATATATTTCATTTTTTCTCCACATATAGCCGCCATACTATAGCTATAAGCTATACGCTGTAAGCTATAAACTGTAAGCTATTTTATTCCGACCGCTTTAACAACTTCCTCTAAGTTCGCGTCTACCACAACTGGATACTCGAGACATTTTATCGCCCTGTCAGGGTCCTTAAGCCCATGACCTGTCAAGACACACACAATATCTTTTGTTTCTTTCGAAGGATCAAGTTCCGGGAAATACCCTTCTTTGGATTTTTTAAGAATACCGGCCACGCTAGCGGCAGATGCGGGCTCAGCAAAAATACCTACCTTATTCGCCAGTATTTTATACGCTTCGAGTATTTCTTCATCAGTAACTTTATCAATAAGACCGCCTGACTCGTCTCTTGCGTCTTCCGCGCTTTGCCAGCTTGCAGGATTCCCTATTTTGATCGCGGTAGCTATTGTCTTAGGATCTTTTATAGGATGCCCGTCTACTATGGGAGCCGATCCCGCCGCTTGAAAACCAAGCATTACCGGGAGAGCGTCTGTCTTCCCTTTTTTCTTATACTCCTTATACCCCTTCCAGTACGCGGTAATATTACCTGCATTACCAACTGGCAGAGAATGATAGTCCGGGACCCGGCCCAACACATCACAAACCTCAAAAGCTCCTGTTTTCTGCCCCTCTATCCTGTAAGGATTGATCGAATTCACCAAAGTAACCGGATACTTCTCCGTAAGGTCTTTAACTATTTCAAGTGCATCGTCAAAATTACCTCTTATTGCGACAACAGATGCGCCATGTATCAGAGCCTGGGCCAACTTTCCCAGAGCTATTGCTCCCTCCGGGATAACAACAATACATTTGATCCCGCTTCGTGCAGAAAAAGCGGCAGCAGACGCGGACGTGTTCCCCGTACTCGCACATGCAACAGCATTTGACCCTTCTTCAATAGCTTTGGAGACAGCCATGGTCATGCCGCGATCTTTAAAGCTTCCCGTAGGGTTCAGCCCTTCGTACTTGAGCCATACGTTATACCCCGGACCTATCATCGCTGCTATGGCATCGGCCTTAACAAGCGGAGTAGATCCCTCTTCTAAAGTTATAACGGGAGTTTTATCTGTCACCGGCAAATATTCCCGGTATTTATCTATCAAACCCATTTATTCCTCCATACGGATGACTACTGTCTTATCCGCGATAAAATCCAATGAATCAATTTCCTCTATAGCCTTCCTCATCCCGCCTTCTTTTGCCTTATGTGTCAGTATAACTACCGGAACAACCTCACCCACATTACGTTCTTCCTGAGAAACAGTAGCAATGCTAATGCCGTTCTTCGCGAGAACCGACGATATTCCGGCCAAAACCCCGGGCTTATCTATAACCGAAAACCTGAAATAGTATGACATATTGAGGTCTTCCATCTTGCTTATGCCTTTATCTCCGGATGAGTAATTCAGTTTGTACGGCACAGGATTTTCTTTTCCAAAGAACGCTACGGATTTGGCTATACCTACAACATCTCCGACCACACTGCTTGCGGTAGGCTTCTGCCCCGCCCCTTTACCGAAAAGAAGCGATTCATCAACATAATCACCTTTCACGAATATCGCATTGTCAGAGCCGTCTATATCCGACACGAGATGCTTCGCTGAAAGCAATGTTGGATGCACTCTAAGTTGTATACCAGCTTCCGTGTCTTTCGCTATAGCCAAGAGCTTTATGGAATACCCCCATTTACGTGCATTTTCAATGTCCTGCGCGGAGATCCGTGTTATCCCCTCGGTAAAAATATCATTTGCGTTAATGTTGATGCCGAAGCCCAGCAACGAAAGAAGCGCAAGCTTATGCGCCGAGTCCTTCCCGCTTACATCAAGCTCCGGGTCAGCCTCAGCAAACCCTTTTTCCTGAGCAATGGCGAGAGTATCTTCAAAAGAAGATCCTTTTTTTTCCATCTCAGTCAAAATAAAATTAGTGGTACCGTTCAGGATACCGTACACGGTCTTAAGATTGTTCCCTACAAAGCTTTCCCTCAAAACCTTAATAATGGGTATAGCTCCACCCACACTGGCTTCGAACTCCACGAATACCTTATTCTTAGTGGCTTCTGCAAAGATCTCTTCCCAATGCTCAGACAATAGGGCCTTGTTCGCGGTCACGACATGCTTTTTATTCCTGATCGCATCCAAGATGATCTCTTTTGCCGGCCTGATACCTCCTATCAGCTCAACTATTATATCAATATCGCTCGAGGAAATAAGGTCCTTGGCGTCCGATGTCACTATCATATCTTTGGAACCGTTAAGATCCGCTAATGTATCCTTTGAGATATCACAGACACCCTTTATGCATATATCCAGGCCGGTTCTTTCAGAGATCAGCTTGCCGTTACCGGCAATCTCATCAAAGACACCTCTGCCAATTGTACCCAACCCCACTATACCGATGTTAACCTGTTTCATATCTCCCTCTTTATTTGACAATGTTGTGTGTCATTGCGAGGATGATTAAATCATCCGAAGCAATCTCTTTATGGGATTGCCGCGTCGTCCCTTCGGTCCTTCTCGCAATAAAATTCGACCATGCGCTTTATGCCGATATATCCGCCATAAAGCGGGTCTCATTTTAAATGGTCGGGATGGCCGGATTCGAACCGGCGACCCCTAGTCCCCCAGACTAGTACGCTAACCAGACTGCGCTACATCCCGACAAAGATCAATTATAATTATCCCCAGAGCTCAGACTTTGGATCTCTTGTCATAAGTTCATATACGGCTTGCT
The DNA here is from genome assembly GCA_964457005.1 of uncultured Planctomycetia bacterium. Taxonomy (GTDB): domain Bacteria; phylum Omnitrophota; class Gorgyraeia; order Tantalellales; family Tantalellaceae; genus CAYWDJ01. Next base: position 7,897 of record CAYWDJ010000015.1, on the reverse strand, counting down.
TCGGATCTTTTCCTCCGTATATAACTTCATAGACCTTGTGGACTATTGGCATCTCAACATCATACTTCACCGCAAGATCATGGGCTGATTTGCATGTCGATAGTCCCTCGACAACTTTTTCAGTCCCACTCAAGATCTCTTCCATTACACGTCCATTTCCGATCTGCTCTCCGAACCATCTATTCCTGCTGTGTGCGCTTATACACGTAGTTGCCAAGTCACCCATACCGCTTAAACCACTGAATGTCATACTATCGGCTCCCATCTTCACCCCAAGCCTTGTGATCTCCGCCAACCCTCTGGTAAGAAGCGCCGCTTTAGCATTCGTTCCAAAACCCATTCCGTCAGCCACACCCGCAGCTATCGCTATTACATTCTTAAGGGCGCCTCCCAGTTCTACTCCCAGAACGTCCTCTGATGTATATACTCGAAATCTGTCTGTAGAAAACAATTCCTGAGCATCGTCCTTGCATCCGTTCTTTGAAGCGACAACAACGGTTGTCGGAAGCTCTTCCACAACCTCAACAGAAATGCTGGGACCGGACAAAACCCCTATCTGAGCAGCTTTGAAATATTCTTCAAGGATCTCGGAAGGCCTCTTTAAAGACCCATTCTCGATACCCTTTGTGGCACTTAGAATATTCTTAAACTTATTTTTCGCAAAACCCTCCGCCACGATCCTCAAAAACTTACAAGGCACTACAAATACTGCCGTGTGTGCCTGGCTGGCAACGGTTGTATCTGCAGTTATCATGAGATCTTTGGGCAAAGAAACCCCTTCAAGAAACTTTACATTTTCTCTTTTTTTGTCCAAAAACTCCGCATATTCAGGGAACGCACTCCATAAAACGGTATCAATCCCCTTTTTATGCAAAAGCAACGCCAGGGCGGTTCCCCAGCCACCATCACCTATTACACATACTTTCTTCATAATAATCCATGAAAGTGTAACATATATAATATTAATAGTCAATTTCTATATGAAAAGAAGGGACGGTGACTAGCCGCCCCTTATTGGAGGTAAGGGTAAACTTCTCAGCCCACCCTCAGGAATTAGAACTTCGGGAATTAGAACCTTGCAGGATGTTCAAGGAGGAACATCTGACATTTTAAAACACTAAGTTTGGCCATAGCCAGGCAAACCATAATGGTGTGTATTAATTTCATGTTTATTTTCGCCATTTTATACTCCTGTCTTCTAAACTAGCTTCTCCGATATATATACGAATCTCATTCACATATACTATCTTGTATGCCGTATATCCTGTGATTGCAAAAAACTCACCTAAAACCTTGCAAACTATCTTATTTTCACCTGTTTTTGTATTGACTTCTCTCAATATGTGGTGGTTATTCGCCCTAACACTCTTTTTGCCTGTTTTAACCCAATTCTTAAGACGATTTGTATCCTTTGACTCAAACTTGTCTTTTACGAAATATTTGCAGATCCACTTCTTCGAGACCCTCGATTCACTCTTATCGTTGATCTCTTCAACGGAAACCTCTCTCTTTTTAGGATTACTGCCCCTGACATCCTTATAAACAAGCTTTTTCATGATTCCACCTTCTTAAACGACTTTTTAAAAGTTGTTAAAAAGTTTGACTAAAAAATGTTAGATCCCTTTTCGAAATACTAACTTATATATTATAACTCATTTTTAGGAAAATTCAAGCGGTTATTAGTGGCTTTTTTGTGTTTTAACTATTTTGTTCTCCGCGCCCTGTATGAGGCGCTTGATATTGCTTCTATGAGACCAAACCCCCACCATGCACAATATAGACGCAAAAAAGATAAAACTCAGGCTTTTGCCGGTCACAAGAGAAATGATCGGTAAAGAAACGGCTGCACACATTGACGCGAGAGAAACATATTTTGATACGAAGAAAACTAGCACCCATACTATAAGACCGCCCAAAAAGACCCCGGGAGCCAACGCTATCATTATACCCGCAGTGGTGGCTACACCCTTGCCGCCTTTAAATTTCAGAAAAACAGTCCATATATGTCCCGCAACCGCGGCCGACCCAAGAAGGATCAAAAACACTATACTTACTTCACCTTCAGGACCCGCAGAACCAGGGAGCAATACCGGTATTAGTTTGACCGCCAGATACCCCTTAAGCCCGTCCAAAAAAAGCACAACGATCCCGGCACCTTTTCCTACCACCCTAAAAACATTGGTAGCGCCGACATTACCGCTGCCATGCTGGCGTATATCTACCCCTTTAAGAACCTTACCAAAAATATACCCGACGGGTATTGAACCGATCAAATATGCAATAAGTATTCCAATAAAATATATCATTTCTTATCCTTTTTTGAGCTCTTGATAATAATCTGTATAGGGATACCCTGTAATGGCAAATTATCCCTGAGCAGGTTTTCTATATACCTTAAATGCGCAGGCAGAACCGACGATGGTGAATTTACATAGTAAGCGAAAGTCATTGGGCGGGTGCCGCTCTGGACTATATATAAAAAATTGGGCCTCTTCTTATTCCTTGGTATTGGCACAAGCCCCGGATCCTTTTTCTCAAAGATCTTATTCAAATATGCCGTTGACATTTCCGCGTCAAGATTAGCCTCGAGAACTTTTACCTGAGAAAGCGTCTTAACAATATTTTTTCTGGTGACACAAGATATAAATGTTAACGGAAATTTTGTCAATTTAGGAGAGGCATAAAGAAGATGCTGCTCATAATCCTCAATGTTAACCCCTTCCGCCTCTTTTGCCAGATCCCATTTGTTAACAGCTATCAGGGCCGGTTTGCCGCTCTCTTCAATATACTGAAGGATCATTATATCATCTTGAGTCACCCCGTCGGCCGCGTCAATAAGAAGGACCACAACATCCGCACGTCTTATCGCATCTTTGGATCTCATGATACTGAACGTATCGACAACCGACTTTATCTTGCGCCGATGTCTTATCCCCGCCGTATCTATTAAGATATACTCACTGCCGTCAAAAGTAAAAACTGTATCGATGGAATCCCTAGTCGTACCCGGGATATCACTTACGATAACTCTTTCCTGAGAAAGCAAGGCGTTAACAAAACTTGATTTTCCGACATTAGGCCTTCCCACAACAGCGATCTTCAATTCAGGTTCTTCTTCAACGTCCACCTTGACTGCGAATCCCTCCATAGCCTCCCTGAGCTTACCCCTAAGCCGACGAATACCCTTACCGTGCAGACATGAAATGTTGAGTGGGTCCCCAAAACCCAAACTGTAAAATTCTACAGTGTCATTGCCAAGTTTTTCATTATCTGTTTTGTTGGCGACAAGAATGACAGGTTTACTGGCACGCCGCAAGAGATCGGCAACAATGGAATCTTCAGGCGTTATTCCCTGCATGGTATCCACTACAAATAGTATCACTGTCGATTCCTCCATCGCCCTGAAGATCTGGTCTTTAACCTGGAGGGAGATAGTGCATTTTTCCTGGGCCATGTACCCGCCCGTATCCACAAGTTTCGCCGAGTACTTCCCCACCTTGACCATACTCTCCACTCTATCTCTTGTAGTTCCTGATTGCTCAATTACAACGGCACGCCTTTCCCCAAGCAAACTGTTAAAAAGAGAGGATTTGCCTACATTAGGCCTTCCGGCTATACATATGGTTGGTACTTTACTGTATTTTCCCATTTATCAACTTTGATCCTATTAGAATATAATCTATTCCAGAGATAACTGTAAGACAGGCAGTAGCCGTCCACAACCAGCTGGAATAAACAAATTGCAATAAAAGCGCAATGATCGTAAGCATCTGAAATACCGTGGTTACCTTACTTACTACGGTAGGCTTAAAATCTACGTCGCCATTAGTTAAATAGATCACACCTATCCCCAACAGGATAAGTGCGTCCCTTGAAATAACGATCATTGGAACATATATAGGCATATTTAAATACTCCGGAAGCCCCGATACAAGGCTAAAAGAGAGGAATGCGCTCCCAATAAGCAGCTTGTCAGCCAAGGGGTCCATCATAGCACCTAACTTAGTCTTTTGGTTAAAAGTACGCGCAATGTACCCGTCCAGACCGTCGGTTACGGCTGCCACAACAAAAATAACGAACGCAACATCCAGCCGGTGATAAAGTATGGCCGTAATAAAGAAAGGTACCAGCAATATTCTGCAAATAGTAAGTCTGTTCGCCCAATTCATTTTAATCGCCTTATTTTAGCAGATGTATTCTTTTTAACGGCCAGTGTATTACAAAGGCCTTCCCTACCATATTCTTATCCGGGACAAAACCCCAGAATCTTGAATCCAATGAGTTATTACTATTATCACCAAGAACATAGAAATACCCTTCAGGTACATTTATGGTCTTGTCTTCCGCACCAAATTCCCCATGATTATAATAGAAGAATTGATTAATAGGCGCTTCTTTCAGTTCCTTACCGTTAACAAAGATATCTCCATTCGCTATCTCTACGGCATCCCCTCCGCCTGCTATATATCTCTTAACCAAAAACTTCTTTTTCTCGATGGGAGACTTAAAAACAACTATATCCCCCGGCTCGGGAGCCCTTACCTTTGGTAAAACTATGTCCGTAAATGGAACCTTCGCCCCATATATGAATTTGCTAACAAAGATCCTGTCTCCGGGCCTAAGTGTCGGGATCATTGAACCTGAGGGTATCTTAAACGGCTGTATGATAAAAGTCCGGATAAACATAGCCAACACCGCGGCTATAAGTATCGGTTTAATCCATTCATACCACCAGTAATCCCATTTTGTGTACTTATCCTGCATTATGCTATCCTCATTGCTTTCAAAAATGCTTCCTTAGGAACATCCACCTGCCCTATACGGCGCATCTTCTTTTTTCCCTGTTTCTGTTTATCCCAAAGTTTTCTTTTTCTAGTTATATCACCACCGTAACACTTACTAGTAACATTCTTTTTAAGCGCGGTTATATTCTCTCTGGCAATAACTTCACCACCTACCGACGCCTGTAAAGCTATCCTGAAAAGGTGTTTAGGAATAGTTTCTCTCAGTTTTTCTATGAGCTCACGGCCTTTGGGCTTTGCCTTATCCTTGTGAACTATACAGGAAAGAGCGTCACAGGAGACACCGTTTATCAGAACATCCAGTTTGACAATATCAGATTTTCGATACCCAATAAGGTCATAATCCAGAGACCCATATCCCTGCGTGGATGATTTTATCCTGTCATAAAAATCTATAATTATCTCGGAAAGAGGCAGATTATATACAAGCTGCACTCTCACCGGATCGAGGTATTTGGTGCTTACGAATTCTCCTCGCCTGTTCTCACATATTTTCATTAAAGTACCAAGAGAATCAGAGGGAGCGAACATTGAACACCTGACGAACGGTTCCTCAATGGATTCTATAGTTTCTTTGTCCGGAAATTTTGTCGGGTTATCAACCTCTATAAGATCACCGTTAGTAAGCCTCATCTTGTAATTAACACTCGGACTTGACGCTATAAGATCCAGATTGAATTCCCGTTCAAGCCTCTCCTGTATTATCTCCATGTGCAAAAGCCCTAAAAATCCGCATCTAAAACCGAATCCCAGAGCCGCTGAAGTCTCGGCTTCATGAACAAACGAAGAATCCGAAAGCCGGAGTTTTTCCATGGCGCTTTTCAGATCCTCATAGTCCTCATTGCTCACAGGGTACAGACCGCTGAAAACCATTGGTTTAACTGGCTTGTAACCTGGGAGCGGTTCCTTAGCAGGGTTCTCCAAATTGGTGATCGTGTCCCCAACGACAACTTCTCTGGCATCTTTGATATTACATACCATATACCCAACTTGTCCGCAGTCTAGTTTATCAACAGTCTGCTCGAAAGGCGTGAACACCCCGACTTCCTTAACTTCATACTTAACTCGTTTATTCATCATCTCGACCTGCATGCCGGCCTTGATAAAACCGTTCATTATCCTTATATAAACGATCACACCCCGGTATGAGTCATACGCGGAATCAAAAATGAGAGCCTGTAGTGGGTCTTCTTTCTCTCCGCTTGGAGGCGGCACCTTTTCGATAACTACCTCAAGAGCTTCCTTGATACCCTTGCCGTCTTTTGCGCTAATACGGAGAACATCCTCATCTTCGGCACCCAATATATCATGCATCTGGTGAAGAACCTCGTCGATCCTGGCATTTTTCAGGTCGATCTTGTTAATAATAGGTATGATGGTAAGATCATGCTCCATTGCAAGATAAAGATTGGCTATGGTCTGAGCCTCTACTCCCTGAACAGCATCAACAAGGAGAAGCGCGCCTTCACATGCGGCGATACTTTTTGATACCTCGTATGAGAAATCAACGTGTCCGGGTGTATCGATCAGGTTCAAGACATAACTTTTGCCGTTCTTCGACTTATAGTCTATCCTCACAGCACTGGATTTGATGGTGATCCCTCTTTCCCGTTCCAGATCCATATTATCAAGGAACTGGTCCCGGAAATCACGTACGTCCACCGTATCAGTAAGCTGGATTATTCTGTCCGCCAGGGTACTTTTACCATGATCAATATGCGCAATGATACAAAAATTTCTTATCTTTTCTAATTTACTCATCGTTTCCTTCTCGCTGTCATCCCCGCGCAGGCGGGGATCCAATAAAAATGTTAACCAACAAGCCTACATAAGTTTAGCTGCGTACTTCTTACCGCATTCAATATACTCTAGAGACTTTTTCTTTGTTGGAGTTTCACTGTAAATCCTGAGTTTTGGCTCAGTCCCCGAAAGCCTTACCAATAACCAGCTTCCATCTTCGCATATGAACTTTGTGCCATCAGAAGCATTTATCTCTACCACTTTTTTGTCCAGCACTTTTGTCAAAGGGTTCTTCTTTAGACCTGAAACAAGTTGTTTTCTTTTTGCCTCAGGAAAGACCTGATCATCTCTTTCATATACAAAAGTACCGTACTTTTCATCTATGCCCTTGAGTATCTCGGACAATTTCTTTTTCTTTGCCACTATCATCTCGATAACTAAAAGCGCAGACATGAACCCATCCCTGTCCGGAATATAGTTCTTGAACGTTACCCCTCCGGTTTCTTCTCCGCCCAGCAAGATATCATTCTTCCGCATTATGTCACAGATATATTTAAATCCCACTGCGGTCTCAAAAGACTTCAGGCCGTACTCTTTACATATCTTTGTTATCAGGCCGGTGCCGCAGATGGTCTGAACAACACCGCCTCTCATTTTTCTATTCTCAAGAAGATGCAGAAGCAGAATTGTCATAAGCTTGTGTCCGGTAAGGACCCTGCCTTTTTCATCAACCACCGCAAGACGGTCAGAATCGCCATCGGTGGCGATACCAAGATCATACTTCCCCTTTTTAACCATCTTCTTCAATTCCGTGAGGTGTTTTTCATTAGGTTCCGGAGGCCGTCCATTGAAGCCCGGATTAATATCGGCATAAATAAAGTCCATCTTGACCGGCGTGTTTTTTAAAATGTCCTGCAGATAGGTCTGTCCCGTACCATTCATAGAATCTACGAGGACCCTTAGCTTAGCTTTCTTTAAAAGTTTCATGTCCGCGTATTTTTTCACGACATCCAGCTGCACCTTGACTATATTGTCCATGATTATCTTCTTACTCTTTATCCCTGCTTCAAGTGATATCTTTTTTATCTTTGTCTTGCCCAGATATTTTTCGATCTTATCGATTATATCGCTTCCGGCTGATCCGGCAAAAAAACCTTTGTACTTAATCCCATTATATGAGTATGGATTATGGCTTGAAGTAATTATAACGCCGCCTGTGAGCTTTTTCTGGTCGATATACACACAAACCGAAGGTGTCGGACTTGGCCTGTCTGTAAGTATGACCTTCATCCCGTTAGCAGCAAGGACACATGCCATAGTTTCAGCATATTCTCTGGAAAGGAACCTTGTATCAT
>CAYWDJ010000014.1:0-19068 GCA_964457005.1 uncultured Planctomycetia bacterium | reverse complement strand
AGTGAGCGAGCATGGTGTCCGGGCGAAGCCCGGACGAGCGAACGGAACGTTGAGCATAAAATTCTCGCTGGGGATTTTATGCATTCCTGCTAGGAAATAATAAATATTAAGTGGACAATCGAGTGTAGGTCTGTCACGCCTTACGCGTTGGATAGGATGTAGTCGGTGATCCAGCTGCTAAGCTTTCCTTCGGGCCACTTGACAGCATCCGGAACAATACGGATTATCATCATTTTATTAGCGTTCCCGTCAGCAAGCATTGCCCCGTCAATGTCATCGACATCTATATTCGGAATGGATTGGAAGATCTTTTCGAGTTTACCTCTGTCATAACCAAGAGCTCTGGCAAGGCCAAAAAATATGATCTCCGTGGCAGGATAATAATAGTCTTCAGCAAACCCCTTGTCGTCCAGCCTCAGGATACTTGTCGTACCGTCAAGAGCATTAAGCATATCATCATTGGAATGATCCATACTGGCTATGATCAATCCGGCACGCCTTTCACTATCAGACAGTTTTGACACATCAGCGGCCCTGAAATCAACATTCCTGATCATCTCGCCCAAAAGATCGTTCCTTAGCGCCAGCTTATTTAATGAATCTCTGACTTTATTTATGAATACCTTATTACGGCCCCTTCCCAGCTTGGAATCTATAATTATCCTGAACTGCCCGCCCTCTTGTTTTGAAGCAGCAGACTGAAGCGCAAAGGTCAACCCGGGCAACGTATCTTTCACGCTCTTTTGAATTACTTCCTCCCAAAACAGTAAGTCATATTCAGGATCGCTTGAAAAGTCTTCAATGGCAACCTTATCCGCCAAGCGGCTCAACTCATCTTTTACAATACTTACCACTTTCGCAGAATGAAACGGTGTTTCGACTATTGCAACAACATCGCTCCTTCTCTTCACGTCTTCCGGCATAATGGCAGCCTCATCGCTGGCCACAACAAACCGAACATTGGGATTAGCTTTTTTGACAATACTGAAGATCTCATCCAAAGCAGGTCTTCCATCCAGCATATTATCGGTGACAACAAGACCCGGAACATGTTTTTTTAAAGCCCTCTTAAGCGCCCAGATGGAATCAAGCGAAACCACCTCAACAGCCCCCTGCACTTCCTCTCGTATAAATCCGGCAAGATCATTGGCTTCTCCAGGATATTGATCGACAACGAACACTGTATCTTTGACACCAGTCTCGGATCTCCCCGGCTTTGTCTCAACAAGGTCATTCTTCTCGATCTTGTCCTGCAAGATCTGTTTGAGCACGGGTATCACCTTATCTTTCAGGTCATAAAGTTTTTCCACAATCAGCTGCCCGTCAACCAGCTGCGGAGGAAGAATCCTTTTCACCTCTTCTTCATTCAAGTTGCTGTGCACTATCCTGTTAGGAACCATCATCAATGCCTGCTCCAGAGCAAGCTGATCTTCATCTGATCCAATGGGCACACCCACATCGAAAAGAACAACATCATATCCGCCCATAGTTATCTTATCAATAGTTTCGTCCACGTCTGATGCATAGTCAAAATCATATTGGTTATCATCCAGGAAGTGCCTTACAAAGGCTTTAATGTCGCCTATGACATACTCCGCATTATCCACGCAAAGCACCTTTAGAGATGGTGACACCTCTACCTCTTTTAGAGCCGACCAGTTTGCAAATGCACGTTCATAGGACTCGCGTCTACCCTGTTCCAGTTTCTTAAGCATGAGAGCTATTTCTTTACAGCTCTCGGGATCAAACCCCCAGGTACAAAGGCCCGGGTACTTGATCTCAAGATTGCGCTCTCTACTCCCCTTGTTACCAGGTCTAAAAGAGGCGCTGGCAACATTAAGCTCTACATCATATCCTTCGAGCCACCCTTTTGTCAGGGCCTCGTGAAGTATCAGATCCTTATTGAATTCGTCATATTCCGAACCACTGCCGTATCCGTGTTTTTCCTCCATCGGAAGAAAAAAGTCCGCAAAAACCACTTCTATCCGATTCTCCTTGATCACAGCTATAGCATCTTCCACATTAGTAACGATCACCACATTTACATTATCATCGTTAACCATTTCTATACGTTTACGCAAAAGCAATGTCTCGGCATGATCATCACCGGCGATCAAGACATTAAGCTTACCAGGGTTAACAGGCTTCGCCATCCCGGCGCCCTTTCTAAGTTCCTCCTCGTATGCATCGACCTGCTTCTGCCTAAACTCTTTTATACGAAAGGCTTCTTCTTTTACATTGTTTGGATATTGACCGATATTAAATCCACCGTATTTTTTTACGGCATACTTCACATATTCCGAAGTTGCTGAATCTATGTCAATATATGCAACCCCTGTCCTTATTGCTTCTTCTATTACAGCACTTCCGTCACCGTCCGGCAGCACCCAATCCGTAATGACATAATCTATATCCTGCTCGTCCAATACCTTAAAAGCTTCTTCTCTGGAAGAAGCAATAAACGCTTCGAATTCATCGCCCACATAATGGCTCTCAGATTCTTTTGTCATTCCCATCTGCTTTGGAAAAACGGATGCCTTTGTCCTCCGGCTAGTCATATCGTCATTAATGTATAGCACTCTAAGCCTCTCTGGTCTCTTTAACTCCCGGGGACTCGCAATTTCTCTAAGAAATTGCTGTTTCTCAACATCTCTTTTCAAGCTTTCTTTGCTATACAGGTCAACAAGATCAATAACCCTTCTAAACCCGTCAAAAAGATGATCTTCCCAGGCATCGGGCCAAATAGGCATATCCAGAATCTTTTTCATAACTTGTATCTTTTCAATATCCGTTGTTAGATCCAGAGCCCTTTTTTCTACTTCCGAGACAAACCCGGCAACCTGATCCTCTATCTCTCCCCCGTTCAAAGCAAATTTTTCAATAAGAACCGGTCTGGAAATTCTGAACGCCGCGAGAACGGAATGTATTTTATCCTTCGCATCAGAATCCACGTCAATTATTCCTCCCTTATAAAGCTCCACCAGAAAGGCCAACCTGCCGGATTCATTGAGTGCCTCATCACTAAAATCAGAACGATCAACCTTTCCCTTTTTAGCAAAAAATGATGCCCTTAACCCATTGGAAAAACAAATCACATCCTCGACAGACACCCAGATATCGGAATATTTTGGATGCCGCAAATAATTAACCCCTTCTATCAAACCGGATTTTATTACAGGACCATTGACATATACAAATTCCCCCGATCCGATCCTATCATCGATAAGGTTTACATTATGAGCAGACCTGGAACCCTGACGCGGATCCACAATAACCTTTGCTGTCGTTGTTCCCGAAAGGATCTTAGAAGCAACATCGAACTGCACACGGATATACGGATCACCAAGATCACTTTCAAATTCTTTTATATCCTTATTGGTAACAGTTTCACCAAACACGACCATCTTACCCCTAAACCCTTCGGGATCTGTTTTTCCCAAAGCCACCGGCGTTTCAGCAATAGGAATTTTCTCCTTAAGCCCTTCCGCCATATCAATAAGTTCCCCGTCAAACTCTGCTATTATCGGCCTTATCTGTATAATATAAAGCCTGCCGTCCAGGAACCCCCATTCAACATCAAGAGGAGCGCCAACTTCATCTTCAAGAACATTAATAACACGATCTATCTCTTTTGCCTGTTCATGGCTTATGGGGCTGACTTTACCGTTTATCTTTGGATATTTTGTCAACATCTCTTCAAGCTCATCGCGATTGTCTTTTACGGAATACTTCTTTCCTTTCAGGCTGAAATCATGAGGAGTATTCAGAAACAATTGATCTATATCCGGAGCATCAGCCGAACCCTTCTTAAAAACATATTGTGTTGTGTTGGCATATTCCCCGGTTACAGCCGTCACAGCGTCCCCGATAACGGCTTCTATCGTAGTGTGTCCATATAGCGTTGTCATTGCAGTACCGGACGTTTCAAAATTTAAGAACGGCTGAACAACTATCGCAAATCCATTTTCAGGATCCAAAGAAGCCGGGACCCCTTTTATTTCATAATCCTCCGTCTTGCTGTCTATCCATATGGTGCGGGCGGCATCCATAAACACCTGTTTAACTCCCTGCACAAGCAGTTTTTTGTCTTCAATGACCGGTGAGATCAGAACTCCTGCCAGATTCTGGGAATATCCGTCTTCCATACTTCCTGAGGAACGCTCAATAAGTCTTCCCCAGAAGTCTGTCCCGTGTTTATTTATCATCTCCTCAACTTCTTTCGGAAGTTCTAAACGCTGCATAAGCCATGAAAGCCTCTTTTCCGTATCCTGCGAAATATGACCATACAACGCAACATCTTCTTTTATAAGCTTATTCCCTTCGTCAATAAGATCCCTATTTCCTTCAATGAACTTACTCCATGCTTCCTGTATAGTTATAAATTCGGAAGGTATAACCTTAAACCCTATTTCCTTGCTAAGCTCTGCCAATCTCCTGGTCCAATAGCCTTTTCCTCCGTAAACAGGGGCTTCTTCTTCATAAGGCACGGCCACCATCGGTTGTATCCTGCGTCCACTCACAGGCGCGGTAACGCCATTATCCAGGGCCATAGCATTAAAAAGCTTTGATAATGTAAGGATATTCTCAGCAGAGGGTCCTGTCTCGGACCGCCACTCCATAATCTCTTTATACCTTGCCTTTGTATAATGAGATATCCCGCTTTCCTTAACATCCTGCAGATCAAAGAAAGCTTCGATCTCTTGCTGGAATTCTTCATCGATGTATTGAAGGTAATATATATCCCGAACCGTCTGCATTGTCTCTGAAACATGGTGAGGTATCTCATGATAAAGTCTTTCTGAAAGCAGCGCCGTCACAACCCTTCCGAACCGGGGATCTTTTGCATACTTAAGGAACATCCTGTTCCACTCATCATTTATCCATACAGTATTCGTATCCGGTTCCTTAGCTGATGTATACACAAAATCTTTCGCGACTTTAACAATGGGTGGGGCCCTTCCGGGAGACGCTGTTCTCTTAATATCCCTGACAATGTCATCTTTTACCTGACGTGGCAAAAGACCTTTGATCTCAAGATCGTTCATTTGGTTGAACATAAGATCCGCGGCCCTCTGCAGCATCTGTCCAAATTCAATATCCCCTTCTTCCTCAAGAGTAAAAGTGATCCGGCCGTCATCTCCTACAGAATACATGGCGCCGTAACCCTTCACTTCTTTGATCTCTTCCAGCTGCCAGCTGATAAGATGTGCGTTCATTGAGGCAAAATCTATCATTGGCATTAGCTTCCTTACCTGGCCCCTTATCACCCGTTCATATGAGTTCTCCTTGAACGTGTTGTCATAATGCCTGTATATCCATTCCCGCAGTATCCACATCATCTCTACTTGCGTCTTGGTCATGTATTTCCTGTCTAGGGGGATGAGACCACAAATATTAGGAAAAATATCAGTCAAAGAGGCGGTATTATCTATCCCTCCCATTACCTTCTTCACCTTACGCAGGTCTTTCATCTCATGAACAAATGAGGTCTCCTGGGAATAGTATCCCATAAATTTTTCCGCTAGAACATTTGCTGAAAGATATGCTATATCCTCAACAAAGTCCTCTTCCCAATCCTCAACGAAGTCTTCATTCCATTTCTCGGGCTCAATTGAAAAGTCTATAAACTCCCGATACGCTTCATTCTGAATCTCACTTGAGACACTTCCCTCAATATTTTTTTCATACTGTTCCCATATGGCATTCCAATAAATATCCAGATCTTTTACATCTGAAAGTGTCATAGTGCTGTTTAAGATGCCTGCAATCCTCATAAGTTCCGGCATCTTTGATTCAGGCACGTTATGATCCTTTGCAAGCTCCTCCAACAGTACCATGTAATCCGCTTTTGAAAACTCACTAACACTTGAAAGTCCTCTAAATAAAAAACCTACAAATGCAATATATAAGTTTGGGTTTGCTAAGTGACGGCCTTCAAAATATGACCTCAAAACAGAAACATCGTCGACCTCAAGCATATACACTAGATCCTTGAGCGCGGCAAATACCGGATTATCTATTTTTACCGTTTTGGTCCCCGGCTTTATCATATGTATGCTAACATACGCAAAAAGATAATAGTACGCCAGCAAAAGCCTCGGAGAACCTCTTCCAACATTGTTCTCCTTTGCCACTTTAAGGTGTATATTAAAAATCTCAGAAAACACTCTGTCATAGTCCCCCTCGGGGGCCTGTTTCATCCTTCGATCCACATAATGACCTCTAAGCCTGGGCATAAAGTCATTCAAAAACTCTTCAAGATACATCCTGCGGCTAACTTCTTCCACATAACTCTTTGCCAGAGCAATATCATTTTGCTTCGTAATAGCGTCAGATGCTCCCCAGAGATTGCCAAACATATGATTAAATTCAGATGATTTTTTTATCTCCGATTCATGTGTGACCAGATCCATGATCAACCCATTAGCCTTCTTCGGATTATTATCAAGTAAGTACAATATCTTGTTTAGTTTTTCCCTAAGCCTCCAATTTCTCGCCAAAAACCCTTGCCGTGCCGCCCTAAGGGCTCGGTTTCTAGTATTCTTTATAATACCTCTATTATTTGCATATCTTTCTCTAAACAGATCTCTTACTATAACGACAAAAGTTAAAAGCCCTTCAAGATCTCTATCTTCCAAAGCCTCTTTAGCTTCGATCATTCCTGCACGGGCCCCGACCTTAACATCATTGTCCGCATATCTGTATTTTCCTTCCTGGGAACGAATAATTTCTTCGATACTCCGGAGCTCAACCTCGCTCAAGCCCTGCCCGTTATTAATCTTCAGTTGAAGAAGAGCTATGACCTCATTTAAGACCTTTCCATTCTCGACAAGCCAGTCCATTTCCGCAAGATTTCCGTCTATCTTTCTGTCCAGAGACCGTATAGACTGCAGTCTTTCTGTTGACGAACCATAGTCCTGTTCCCTTACCGGGAGCTCCCTTCCATCCCTAAGTGTATGCTTGTGGTAATATCCGTTTAGTATTTGATATAGGCTATTTTGGACATCTTCCCTAACATATGGCTTCTTCACCATTACACCGGAACCGTACAAACTTTTAAATTCCTGATCGAAAGCGTCTTTTGCAGAATCTATTTCTTTGATCGACCTCTGAATGTCCCCGGACATGGCATACTCAAGCACTTTTACAAGGTGGCCCTTTGCAATCTCCCTGTAGTTTATCCCTCCAGTCCTCTCAACATCATAATCCGCTGGGCTTAAAAGATCTATTTCCGACTGCAGAAAATCTTTCAAATATTCAAAGTCGTCCATACATTTGGCATATTTTGCCTTAAGTCCGGCATCTGACGGGTCTTTCTTGAGCTGCCTCTCAAGAAGCGCTTTTTTTCTATCAAAAGCCAGGAGCCTTATCCGGCTTCTGGGCAGAGATCTTTGATAGTAAAAGATCATATCATTGCCGTTACCAGTTATCTGTTTTTCTATTTTGTCCCGCACTTCAGCTATTTTAATATCATCTGGACGGGTCAAAAGAACACTTAAGACCTTCTTGATCGTACCAGTTGTACCCTCGTCATACTTCAGATAAGATGGAGTAATCTTATAGGTTATAGCCTGCCGTTTTCTTTTAGGCTTCTTCTTTTGCAGGGCCCCAAGCTTAGCAAGCGCTTCAAGAGTAATGGCTACATCCCTATCAGAGTACGTCTCTCTTCTGGCGCCCTTGCCTTTAAAATGCTGCTTAAACTGTTTTCGTGAAAACCACCCTTTCTGCAGGGATCCTTCCCGGAGCACGGCACTCAACCCATTTGCCAGACCGGCTTTCTCCTGATATTCCTTCCACTCTATCTGAGGCTTTATTTCTTTAGAATCATCCTCATCATCAATTTTGGCCGGAAATCTGACAGTAAAAGTAGTGCCTTTACCAACCTCGGACTCGAAAGATATAGTGCCGTCAAACTCTTCAACTATCCTCTTCGTAATGTCAAGGCCCAACCCCGTACCACCTTTACTTTTTTTCGTAGAAACATCCCTGTCGAATATCTTATCTTTAAGATCCTCAGGTATCCCGCCCCCTGTATCGACAAACTCTATAACCACTTCTTTTCTGGCAGCATCGTATAGAGTTCTCACAAAAATATGTTTTTCCCAGTCCATGGCATCCAGGCCATTCTTCATAAGGTTAGTAACTATCTCCGTCAACAGCGTGGAATCCGCTTCGATCGTCGGGATATCGCCAAGTTCAAGTTTAACTTCACCTCCACTCACAATAAAGGCTTTTGCCTCTAGCTCTATCACTTGGTTAAGATCATGCTCCTGGACATCCCTAAGAGAGTCAATCCCCCCTCTGGCTTTGGTAAAGTTATAGGTCTTGCAACTTGCGTCACGAAGCTTTTTGTGCATCAAGACTGGAATAAAACTTAAGTCTTCAGGCAGTCCAATCATAAGGCTCTCATAATCAACTTCGAGAGCAGTTAAAAAGTAGTAGTGCATCCTATTAGAAGAGGTCAACAGCATATCCATAACCCTGGCAAATCGTTTTCTTCTCTCCTGGAATTTCTCTATCGGAAGCGGATGCTCAACAAGCATAACTTCTTCCTCTTCAAGCAAGTCCATAAGAACTTTCTTTGCCCGTTCCATCTTTAGAAACATTTTTTTTATCTCTGAGAACAGAAGATCAATATCCCCTAATTGATCGGAGTGTTTTTCAGCCCCGGGAGAGGTCTTAATCAATGACATAGAATTCTCCAGAGCACAGATCCAGCCGGCTATCTCATGCCTGAAGCTTCTGATATTCTCTATAAGTTTTTTGTCTTGCTCATACCCATAGAACGTTATAAGCTCGAGGGATAGTTCCGGTAAATATTCATGGCTGAATTCAAGGGCCTCGGGGTACGTCATCAGGCCATGTAACATTTCCTGCTCCAAAAAGTCTACGCCGCGCCCCGTTAAGTGGTACACTTCCACTTTCCGAGAGATAAACCCGCTCTTTATGGCATCCTCTAACGTCATATAAAAATATGTTTCGGAAAAAACCTTCGCGCGGCTCATATCTCCGACATCAAAGCCCTCCATTTCTCCAAGCCTCGTAACGAAACGGTCTATACCTTCCTTCTCAGCTTCGGAAAGATCAAGAAATGACTCCCCGGCATAATTGCCATAATCGGAAAATACCTTGGTTATTCTAGAAATGAACATCGGATTATCATCCGAAAGTTTTTGTATAATATTGATCAACGCATTTTCAAAATCGTAATAATTAATCTCTAAAAGATGCAGACTTTTACTAAGACCGTCCGAGTACAAGTCAACAAGATCTTCCGCAAAATTTGGATTGTCCTCGTCCCTCACGAGCAGCCTAAAAACATTCATCTTAAGATCTGATTTAGCATTCTTTTCTCCAAGAGCAAAAGCCTCTACCATTGCTTCAAGCAAAAGCCGTCTTGTCACAGTATCGAAATCGTTGTAGAGTTCCGCAAGCATCCCCTCTGACAGCCCTCTTCTTCCGTCCCCGCCCATAACCGTCATATGGGGCAAAAACACATCTAAAAATATTTGCTTCTTTTTCCTTTTAAGATTATTCAAGACAGCTGCTTGTTTTATTACGGCACTCGCTTTCTTAAAGCGATGCGACATGGAAAGAGTATCTCTGGGCTCTTCTGACCCTATATACAAACGGTTCTGGTAAAGTTCTTCCAGACTCATCCATGTTCTGAGCAAAGCTTTTTGAGAGGGATTAACGGGCTTCAAAACTTCAAACTGCAGATATTTATTAAAGAGTTCCTTCCCGTCGGAGAAATGAAACTGCATTTTGCTCAGTCCATTCAGAGGGACATCCTCACCACCTCTGGGCGTCGGAGAAAAGAATCGAAGCAGCCTGACATTATCGCTATCCGACAGGAAAATATAGAGGTTTCTTTCTCCCTCATCCCAACTGACACAAGAGTTAAGTTTCACTCCTGCCAAACCGGCCTTTGCAATATGGTCCAGTTTATTCAAGTATTTACTGGCCGCGGGTACTGACATCTTCTGAAAGCTGTCAATCCCCTCCGCAAGCATGTACCGGGTAAACCATTGTGTGTACGCGTCAGGATCAGCTGAAAAAGATGGTGGAGACAAAGTAGTAACAGGCATATCCCTTTCAACAGGAGTAGCCCACACCAGATTGGTTGTCGGAAAAGTCAGTATTAATAGAACGGATACTATCGACTTAAATAACTGCGTGTAGATATTCCTCCTGCTCAAGTAATGTCCTTTGGTTTCTTGTTTTTTAATTGCCTAACATTTATTGTGTGGCTATATAATAACAGGGATAAATGGAATTGTCAATCAAAAATCTAACTTTTTGGAGACTTACAAAAACGGAGGCAATCCTAAATTATGGGGAGCTATAAGTGCTTTATTTGCAAAGCCTTATGCGCCAACCGCAACTTCATCAGTTACTTCTTTCTCTTTAGAAAACTTAACAGATACCATCTTAGAAACACCCTTCTGCTCCATAGTGATACCGTAAAGAACATCTGCAAGCTGTATGGTCATTCTATTGTGAGTGACAATAATGAACTGTGACAGCTTAAGGAATTCCTGAAGAACCCGACAGAACCTTACGATATTGGACTCATCCAAAGGAGCGTCAATTTCGTCAAGAATACAGAACGGGCTTGGATTTACTTTAAAAATAGCGAAGATCAAGGCAATAGCGGTCATAGCTTTTTCCCCGCCTGAAAGCTGCATTATGTTGTGCAACTTCTTTCCCGGAGGCCTCACAATTATATCGATACCACACTCCAAAATATTAGACTCATCCTGGAGAACGATCTCGGCCTTACCTCCATTGAAAAGCATACGAAAATAGTCGTTAAACTCCTTGCGTATCTTCTCAAATGTCTCCATGAACATCTTCTTGGTTGTGCGATTCATCTTATAGATGGCCTGCAAAAGCGACTCTCTGGCCGAGTCAAGATCGTCTCGTTGCGTTGTAAGGAACTCGAATCTCTCTTCAAGCTGTTTATGCTCCTCAACCGCGCCAAGACTAACTTCACCCATTTTCTCAAGCTGGTCCTTGATCTCTTGTATCTCTTGCTGAACTTCTTCCCAATTAATGTTATCCTCTATTTCGATAACTGTCTTGGAAATATCTACTTTATATGTATCAAGCATCTTTTCAACAAGCGCAGCTCTTTTGTACTCAACCTCTTTTTTCAATATGTCCAGGTCACGGGTCTTATCCCTCAGAACCTCAAGTTCCTTTTCATCCTGGCGGATTTTATCATCTTCCATACTTATAGTGTCAGCCAGGCGATCTTTCCTGGCCTGACGATCCGACACCTCGAGTTTTTTAGCATCCGCGCTCGACTCATTTTCCTGATTTTCCTCATCAAGCCGCTTTATTTCATCCTGCAGCTGGGCGATGCGCTCACCGTTCTCTTTTATCATACCGCATTTGTGCGAGACTTCACTGTCGACCCGCGTAAAGGAAACTTTTTCTCTTTCAAGCGACTCAAACAAACCCTCTTCTTCTTTGGTAAAACCGAAAAGTTCGGCCTTGGTATCAGAAATAAGGTAAAGGGTCTCCTCTCTCCAAACATTGCATTCCTGCATTCTCTTCTGGTAATCTTCCTCTCCCTGCTTAAGCTGGCAACTCGCGTCTTCAAGCTCCTGAAGCCCCTTGTTTAGCTGGTCTCCCTCTTCTCTCAGCTGAAGCATCTGAGTATTCTCTTCCTTTATTTCGGAATCAAGCAGCGATATCTCCTGCACAAGTGAATCCGTCTTTTCCTTTATTGAAGTCTTTCTCTGAGATATCCCCGCAAACTCCATCTGCCTGTCGCGGAGCTGTGTCTCAAGGCTGTCTTTCCTTATTACGGAATCATTAAGCCATGATTCAATTTCAGTTACCCTGGAGGTAAGAGCACCTATCGCAGTAGTTAGCTGTTCTTCTTCGGAGATAAGAGCCTTGACCTTTTCTTTCCGCCCAAAAAGAGGCACGATCTCTTTCTGGGAATAGTTCCTGCTGCGATGTGTACCTTTCTGAAATATCTCACCTTTCTCACATATTATCCGTCCCCCAAAAGCCTGATTGTCATCAATGAACATTCTGGCCGCTTCAGATGAGATCGTAATAAAAACATCTCTAAGCATCGTTTTAAGCGCCGAACTATACGGTTCATTGGCCGCAAGAACATGCGTTATATCATCAAGAGTGCCCTTTGTTATAGATACAGGGCTCTCCCTGACACCGTTAAGCTCCGCTAATATTATGAAACTCACACTTTCCAGCGAATTATCCGATAGGTAGCCTACCACTCTATCGGCAGTAGCCCTGTCCTCAACGATCAGGGCATTAGAATAATCTCCCAAAACCTTTTCAACCGATTCTTCGTATTCATCCCTCACACCGATCATCTCCGAAAGTATCCCATGAACACCTTTCGCGATCTCGTTGCCAGAATCAACAAGCGCCATTATCTTTTTAACGCTTTCATTCATACCTTCACGTTCGCTTAAAAGTTTCTCCAAAAACTCTCTGCGAGGCCTTATCTCATTCAACCGGCTTTCCTTGCCTCGCCTCTCGTTTATAAACTCTGAAAGCTTACGCTGCTTTGCCGTATACTCTTCAATGAACAGGTCAAATTCTCTCTTCTTACTCTCAAGATCATTTTTAAGAATATCGGCTTTTTCCTCAACCAACTTAAGTTCCGCGACAGCATTCCCTTTTTCTATCTCCACATTACGTCTTTCCATCTTAAGGCGCTTTTCCCGGGCAAACATGTTCTGTATGTCAGCATTCATCTTTATGAGCATATTTCGCGTCTTTGTCTGCTCCGCTTCAACATCCACGGTCTTTTCACGGCTTAAGGTTAACTCGTGCCTGAACATTTCAAGGTTGCTTTTGATGCTATGAAGGTTATTTTCCCCCGCATCAACTTCCACCTGCTTCTTCTGACGTTTTTCTTTTACCTCCGTATATCTTGTCTCAAGAGCGTCAAGGCGTGTCTTGAGCTCGTCTTTTCTTCCGGTAATTTCCTCTATTTCCCAATCAAGCCTTTCTACGAACTTCTGCAGCTCCTGGACCCTCTCTTGGTTGGTACGTATCGTATGCTTGTTCTTATCTATGTCGGATGTCATCTGCATTATTTCCTGCTGGAACATCTGCAAGGCCTCGAGCCCCTGTGAATATTCTTCCCTCAGATCCGCAAGGCCGGTTTGCGCTTCCTCCACCGTAACGCTCAGCTCACCGGCTCTTTCTTTGAACTTAGCGTGCTCTTCGTGCATCGACGAATCGTCTGTGCTGAGATTTGCATACTTGTGATAGGAACACTTAAGGTCCAATTCTTTAAGATTGTCGAACCTCGCTTTATATCTTTCAGCCTTCCTGGCCTGACGTTCGATAGATTTTATCTGTCTTTCTACTTCACGAATAATATCGGTTACCCTGGTAAGGTTATCCTGGGTACGCTCGAGCTTAAGCATCGCCTCTCGCTTCTTTGTTTTGTATCTGGTGATACCACTGGCTTCCTCGAAAAGATAACGGCGCTCTTCCGGACGCGAACTGAGTATCATGTCCATCCTTCCCTGTTCGACTACAGAGTAAGAACTCGTACCTATACCCGTACCCATCAGAAGGTTTCTTATGTCGGCAAGGCGAACAGGCGTCTTGTTTAGAATATATTCACTTTCCCCTGTGCGATAAAGACGTCTTGCAATAGTAACCTCATCATAATCCACAGGAAGCATTCTGTCTTCATTTGACAAGGTAAGACATACTTCCGCCATATTAACGGCTTCATGTCTTTCAGTTCCGTTAAATATTACGTCCTGCATAGCCGAAGACCTCATAGACTTCGCGGACTGTTCACCAAGAACCCATTTGATTGCATCAACAACATTACTTTTACCGCAGCCGTTAGGACCAACCACAGCTGTAACGCCGGGCTCAAATTTAAGAACAGTTTTGTTAAGAAAAGATTTAAATCCAACTACCTCAAGTTTCTTAAAATACATTGTACCTCCAATATGTCATCCCGGAAAAAGCTGGGAGCTAAAATATGTTTATGCCTTTTCTTCACCCTCAAGTATTTTCTTCAGGTAAATAATATCTTCTTCAGTGTATTCCCTATAACGGTTGATCACATTCCTTCTGGGCGAAGGAAAAACTCCCCGTTTCTCATAGTTGACAACCGTACCCCGGTATATCCCCAGGATATCAGCCACCTCCTGTACTGTATACTTTTTAACACCTTGAGCTATCATCTTTTCCCCTCTCTTATATAGGTTTAAACAAGTTTGTTTAAGTATACATAAGTAAGCCGGATATGTCAAGAAAATGAATAAAATTACACAACATATAGTATGTTTTTGAAATACTAACACAATTTTTTGAAGATGTCAATATGATATGTGGTGGTATGAACATTACAGAGACCTGAGAACCTCTACCTCGGCCTCGAAACCTTCCTTGATAATATTCAGATTGATCTTTGCGACAGCGGGAAGTGCTATCTCAAGCACTATCTTAAAGAAATTTCTCGGGTCCTTTTCCGCCTTCGCAATCAATGCGTCTGTTATCGCTACAACACTTCCCACATTGTTAGAAACGAGTGCCATCGCGAACGCATAGGACCTTATCGCATCATTCCTGGCAACAGCATCCCCGGGACTTGTCTTCTCAACGTGGGCTATATTAAACCTGGAAAGGCCCATCAAGAAGATCCGGCCATAGGGCATAGGATATATGTTCTCCTGCCCGTCTTTAATAATGCTATCCTCAATTATATCAAGCATAACATTCTCCGTCAGGAACTGACGGATCGACACATAATCCTTTCCAACCTCTCCTTTTATTGACTTTAGCAAAGCTTCGTCTTCATTAATATTATTTAAAATACTGGAACTTAGAGAAACATGCAATCTTTCCTGTCCAATGTTCGCCTTAACATGTCCCAGAATTATCGCGATCATTCCCCTAGCTTCCTCTATCCCCAGGCTATAATTTTGATTCAGGTTTCCGACTCTTTTTCTTTTAATAAAGTTGTTCGCCGCACTTCTCACCTTATCCATTCTACCCTCGACCACAAGTTCCTCACCCGGTTCGATCATGCTGGGCACAGCTCCTATTGCAAAATCATACAGCTCCTGCCCTCCCAGCAGATTTCCGTAGACCCCGTCCATCATCTCCGCTCCTGCCTTAGAAATTTGATTGACCATGAAGTCTCTTCCGACTTCTTCTTCGGTTAATTCCTTGCCGGCATTGACTCCACGCATTCCCCCCTCTTCATTAAGGACCACTACGTCTGTCTCAAACGCTGTCGTTACCGCATCCAATCGACTGGAACCAATTCTCCCATCCAGATCTGCTAACAACTCGTCCTTAGAAACTGTATTTGCCTCATCCAGTGACATTTCCCCGCTCTTCATAACAGTAGGAACTATGCCCTGATTACCAAAAAGAAGAGCACCGCCATGACCTATTTTTCTTTTCACGTCATAAGATCTCGTCATTTTCAGATCGATACCAAATATTTTCGTTCTCCCTACGACAAAAAGAGCATTCTGCTTTACGTGGCCGAAAACCATTCCATTAACACCAAGTTGAGCTAATATTTGATCCGCCAGATCCGGGTTCGCCTGAAGCCTTGCCATCAATGCCTTAATGCCTTTTTCTTTATCCTTGTTGTCAACAAAAGCAACAACTTGATTAAGCACACTTTTATCCTCCTCGCTGGCCACATTTTCGGGATCAAATAATTTGCCCAATCCCTCAAACTCCGTTTGCAGAACTCTCACTTCATCAAGTGTCATTGTTACATTCCCCTCCAGATCAACAGGAAGCCCCGCATGGACATAAAGTATTCCTTTTTCATCGACATTATATAGATTCCCGTTTTCAAAAAGCCACTTAGCCTGGTCAATAAGTTCAGGACTGGCAAGTGTCCTTTCAAACATGTCGGACATTTCCTCCGGATGATTTGCCATATACTCTTTGAGGCCTTTGCCTATAGCCCTTCCAATATCTGCTGCCGACTGACCCGCCATTGTCTCTTGCACATTATCTTCTATCCCTTTCAGAGCCCTGAAAGCTTCCGAATTCGTCGCATTTATCCCGGTTTCATCCAAAACATATAGCCCTCCGGTTCGGACCCATCCTTCAAAGGCCTCCAGGTCTCCCATCATTGACTGCACAAATTTCATATCATGGTTACCCAAAACAAATTGAACATCAACAGCCCCAACCGGCCTGCCATCAAGCACATAATCACCTTCGCTCAACTGCCTTATGACCTTTACAACTGCTAGATTCTCGCTCACATCCAGATCTATGAAATCCCCGCAAAATTGGAATCTTCTCACTCCTTGCCTTAGATATTGATCTATCAGTTTTTGGGCATTACCTAAATTCCCGTGTATATCGGACATTACCGCAACTTCCTTTAAGGTTCCTGCCTTTAAGCCATCGCGCCAGCCCCTTAGCTGCTCGGCATTAGTCTGGACTGCCCTCACACCTGGCATTTTCGCGAAACTTACGTGACGGTTTCCCGCAGACCTGGAAATATTTTTTTCTACTTCTATTTCCAGAATACCTTTATCGGTCATACTGTTCATAACTTCTGCCAGACCATTCGCATAGGCCGCCGTTATCGCCGTCTTTACTGACGAGTCCAGTGCGGACTGATCTAGATTATTCCTCAAAACTTCCAATATCGCCTGCAAAACCACCATGTCTTTCATGACATCATCTATACCGATCGCCCCTTCTCCTATACCGAAAGGCTTGTTTATAAGCCTGTCAGTAAATCCTCCCCAGGGATTGTTTAGCCGCCACCCGGCATTCACCTTTCTTAAGATATCCACTATCGCCTGTCTCTTCCCCTCTTTCGTACCTGTTGTAAGCCTTTCGACAAGATCAGCATCCTGAAGCGCGTTGACGATCGAACCGACATTATCCGCCTGGATCCCGTACAAATAACTATCCCTTGTTTCGTTCCAACCACTTAATTCAGACCATTCCCCGGCTACGGTATTAATCACAACCACACCATACAGGGCTTTTTGCAGTATGGCGATCACTTCGTCTTTCCGGCCGCTCCATTCGCCATCTAGATCTCTATCTTTTATCACGTTTGTATCCACTATCACACCTTCTTTATTTATATAGCCTCTTTTCTTTAGATCCCCCACAAGTCCTTCCGCGTTCTCTATCTCGGCAAAATTCTCTTCACTGACAGTAACCTTAAAAACAGACCGATATTTTCCAGTAAGACTAAAAAATTCCTCATCTGTAAGTCCACGCAAATCGCCTTTCTTGATCTTATGCTTTTTTTTATCATTCGTTAAAGCAGCCTCGGTGATACCTACTATCTTCCCTTTTCTTATCTGCTCCAACAAAGCGTTCTGAAGTGTTTTTGTATAAGCGACATAAGTGGGTTTTTCGTTCTCACCCCCAAGCCATGATTGATGAGTCTCCTCGGCAAGCTCGAGTAATATATCGTTATTAGTACCCGCTTCAAACTTGTCTTTTACATCATCATTCGCTGACTTGATGGCCAGAACCTGACGGTAAACACCCATGGCATTGGCTATCCTGGCCTCCACTTCCCATAGATCCATATCCCACGCCTTTGCCATAGCCGAGATAATATCAAAGTTCAAAGTATTGTCGATCGTCGCTTGCTCTCCGAAAAGGGCAACAACTTCATCAAGCGTCCGAGGAATGACTATCATTCGGGAATTCGCTATTGTCGCCTGATCACTATCCGGCTTAATCGGTGCTAAAACCGCATAAAATCTGCCACCGGTTTCCTCCACACCTAACAGTTTCATAATATTTCCAAGATAAACGTCAACAGATTCTTCCTGGGTTATCCCCATAGAGTTCAGCTGGGCTATTATCGCTCTTCTTATGCCACGTTTAGCATTGTCTTTTCTCGAATATCCTCTTTTTACGCGATCGGATATATCTTGCTGAACGGCAAGGGCGACATCGCTTAAACTCGGAAAAACTTCCATTTGAGCCATATTTTGCTCAACAGCTTCACTCAGCACTGTCTCTTCGGTCATGCTGTTCATCACATCTGCCAGTCCTCCTGCATAGGCCGCCGTTATCGCCGTCTTTACCGACGGATCCAGCGCGGACTGATCTAGATTATCCCTCAAAACTTCCAGTATCGCCTGCAAAACCACCATGTCCTTCATAACGTCATCGATACCGATCGTACCTTCCCCTACACCAAAGGGCTTGTTTATCAACCTGTCGGTAAATCCTCCCCAGGGATTGTTGAGGCGCCACCCGGCGTTCACCTTTCTTAATATATCCACTATAGCCTGTCTTTTCCCATCTTCCGTACCCGTTGCAAGTCTTTTGACAAGATCAGCATCCTGAAGCGCGCTGACTATAGCACCAACATTATCCGCCTGAAGCTCATACAAATACTTATCACGCTCGTCACTCCACTTCTTAAGCTTACCCTCACCTTCGACATCCGCTTCCCATCCCATCAGGCTGTACCATCTCGCACGCTGTTCCGGCGTTATGTGCGCGACCCAATTCGTAACACCGACATATCTCCCCTCCTTATCCGCCGCCCAACTACCTGCAGCAGTATTTATCACCATATCATCGTCTGCGAATGCGGCACGCTCTTTCCCTGTCAACTCACTAAACTCTGAATCCGTAAGCCCTGCTAAATCTTTCTTCTCAAATTTAAATTTTTTATTACTCTTAGTAAAATCCTCTAATTTTGCGGACGTTATCTTCCCCGCTCTTATATGTTCCGCCAGCTTAAGATGCATCTCAACATCATATCTGGCATAGTCAGACTCCCCCCCAAGCCACGATTCATGAGTCTGCTCGGCAAGTTCGAGCAATGTAGCATCATTGGTACCTGCTTCAAATTTCTTTTTCACAGCATCGTTCTCGGACTTTACGGCCTGAAGCTGTCGGTAAACCAGCATGGCATTGGCTATTCTGGCCTCTACCGTAAACCTGTCCGCGTCCCACGCTTTCGCCATCGCCTCGATAATATCGGAATTTATGCCAGCCTCAACCATCTCACTGCTTCCCAGCCGGACATGGATCATCCTCTGAACGCCAAAAAGCCTTACAAGATCATCCAAGGTC
>CAYWDJ010000013.1:1729-20127 GCA_964457005.1 uncultured Planctomycetia bacterium | reverse complement strand
TAAGTGCCTGGCTCATAAGTGTTTAAAAGAATTTGCATGTCTTATGGCGATAACTCCTGAGGCTGTAATAAAAGCCGCGGATAAAATATTAAGTTAGGGCTGTTTTGGGGTTTGACTTTTGGGTGCATAAGCTATTATAATCTATAGTTCACTATTAATATAATTAGAGTGTGAAAATAAGGGGGAAGATATGGGGGAAAACACTATTACTGTAAGCGATCAGACTTTTAAGGCAGAGGTCCTGGAGTCCGAAGTTCCTGTTCTTGTCGATTTCTGGGCCGAATGGTGTGGCCCATGTAAGATGATAGCTCCTATGATAGACGAATTTGCCGCTGAGAATGCCGGCAAGATAAAGGTATGTAAGCTTGATGTTGAGCAGGGCCCTCAGACAGCTTCAGAATACGGGGTTATGAACATACCTACAATTATGTTTTTCAAGGGTGGAGAGGTTAAGGATAAAGTTATAGGTGTTGTTTCAAAAGGAGATCTTACTGCAAGGATCAGTGAGCACATATAACCAAAAAGGTGATAAAGTGAATTATTCCAATTTGATAGAGGTAGTAGATGCTTTCAAAGGCAAAAAGTTGATGGTTATAGGAGACCTTTTGCTGGACCACATCATAAGAGGCGAGGTTTCACGCATTTCTCCTGAAGCTCCGGTACCCGTTGTTTGGGCAAAGCATTTGGAAGACGAGGATGAGTATATGCCGGGTGGAGCTTGTAACGTGGCTAGGAATCTGTCGACTCTTGGAGCGGACGTGTTGCTTGTAGGGGTTGTAGGCGATGACAAAAAGGCCGACAAGCTTAAAGCACTGTTAGTTGACGATAAGGTGAACGTAGAAGGTGTTATTACCGACAATGACAGGCCTACTACATTGAAGACCAGGATATTTGCCGGAAGAGGGCTTCATCAACAGGTGCTGCGCATAGATAGAGAGAGGATCGACGATATTGAAGGCGAAGTGAAGGACAAGGTCCAGGAGTTTATTGCCGCGAACATAGATGACGTTGACGGGATAATCATAGAAGATTATGGCAAGGGAGTTATTGCCGCCGATGTAATAGGAACGGTTCTTGATAAGCATAAGAACAAGATCGTAGCGGTTGACCCGAAAGAGAATCATCTGGAACTTTACAAAAATGTCAGCCTGATAACGCCTAATCATCACGAAGCCGCTAATATGGTAGGGTTTGATATCGATAGTGATGAAACCTTGTTGAAGGCGGGTGAAAAACTTCTTAAGGAAGAGAAAGCGGAGATAATTTTGATCACTCTGGGAGAGAAAGGAATGATGGTGTTCCAGAAGAAAGGACGCCCGGAACTTATTCCGACGCTGGCTCAGGAGGTATCCGATGTGTCGGGTGCCGGCGATACGGTCATAGCGGTATATACTTTGGCCCTGGTAAGCGGTGCCACACCAATTATGGCGGCTAATATAGCGAACTGTGCTGCAGGTGTCGTAGTTGCAAAAGCCGGTCCTGCTGTTGTTCAAGTTGACGAACTTGTAGTACGCATAAAGAAACTAACAAAAGAGGCGAAATAATGAAGGTAGTAGCCGTAATCCCTGCCAGATGGAGTTCTACCAGGCTTAAGGGAAAGGTACTGGCGGATATAAACGGAAAACCCATGATACAGCATGTATGGGAAAGAGTTAAAAAGGCCCATGCCGTTGACGAAGTCGTAGTCGCTTCAGACAAGGAGAGGGTCCTGAAGGTGGTTGAATCCTTTGGAGGCAAGGCCGTATTTACTTCACCCGAGCAGCCTTCCGGAACAGACCGCCTGGCCGAAGTAGCCGGCACTATTGACGCGGACGTTTATATAAACATACAGGCGGATGAACCTATGATCCATCCTTTGATGGTGGATGAGCTCGCACAGGTCTTTCAGTACGAGCGGAATGTTCAGATGGCTACGCTGATAAAACGAATACACAGAGCTGAAGATATAACAAATCCCAATGTCGTGAAAGTGGTGGTCGACAGGAAAGGGTTTGCTCTCTATTTTTCCCGCAGCCCCATTCCTTATATTAGGGATAAGCATTTGGGAAACGAGGATATCAGCGGACGTTATTTTAAGCACATAGGACTGTATTCTTATACAAAGGATTTTTTGTTTACATATACCAATCTTCCTAAGTCAACGCTGGAAGAAGAGGAAAAGCTTGAGCAGCTAAGAGTTCTTGAACATGGATACAAAATAAAGACCATTCAGACGCAATATGAGACCGTGGGCGTTGATACGCAGGAAGACCTTGATAAGGTCCGCGCTCTTATGGCATCGAGGGAGCAGGGATGAACACCAAAATAATAAATATTGGAGACATAAGGATAGGCGGGGGGAACCCGATCGTTCTGATATCAGGGCCGTGTGTTATAGAGTCGGCGGAGAGCGCGATAGAACATGCTAAAGAACTGAAGAAGATCACAGCGAGAGTTAATGTTCCGTTTATTTTTAAAGCCAGCTTTGATAAGGCGAATAGAAGCGCTATATCTTCTTTTCGCGGACCTGGATTGGAAGAAGGCCTGGCGATATTGAAACGGATAAAAGAAGAGCTTGATGTTCCTGTTCTTAGCGACATACACTCTATCGAACAGGTTGAGCCGGCGGGAAAGGTTCTGGACATCATACAAATACCGGCTTTTCTTTGCCGACAGACAGATCTTGTAGTAAAAGCCGCTGAGATGGGAAAACCTATTAACGTCAAGAAGGGGCAGTTCATGTCTCCCGAAGAAATGATAAACGTTATCAGGAAAGTAGAGTCCACGGGTAACGAGGACATTCTCCTTACGGAGAGGGGGACCTTTTTTGGTTACAATACACTCGTAAATGATTTCAGGGCGCTGATCATTATGCGTGATATGGGCTATCCGGTAGTGTATGACGCTACGCATTCAGTTCAGAAGCCCGGCGGGCAGGGGACTTCCTCTGGAGGAGATTCGAAATTTGTAGGTCCATTGTCCAGAGCTGCTGTAAGCGTGGGTTGCGACGCGCTCTTTCTGGAGGTTCACAAAGATCCGTTACGCGCGAAAAGTGATGGTCCTAATATGTTAAGGTTGGACGATGTTGAAAGATTTCTGAACGGTATGATCAAGGTCGAAAAGGTGGTTAAAACATTATGAGTATTTCCATAGCAAAAAAGACATTGAGGAACGAAAGTAAGGCTATATCCAAACTTGTCGACAGGATAGACGGATTTTTTGAAAAGGCTATCAATCTTATGGCCAAGAGTTCCGGAAGGGTGATCGTTACGGGTATGGGCAAACCCGGATATATAGCGCAGAAAGTGTCGGCTACCATGTCTTCTACAGGGACACCTTCTTTATATCTACATCCGGCAGAGGCGCTTCACGGCGACCTTGGGAGGGTGACAAGAGATGATGTTATTCTTGCTTTTTCGAACAGCGGCGAGACTGAAGAGGTGATAAGGCTTCTGCCTATAATCAAAAAGATAGGAGCAAAACTCGTTTCTGTGGCGGGGAACACCAAATCAACGCTTGCTAAGAACAGCAACTATGTTATTGATAGCTCGGTAGATAAGGAAGCATGTCCCCTGGGTCTTGCTCCCACAACGTCAACAACTGTTATGCTCGCGTTGGGCGATGCCATAGCCGTCGCGCTTCTTGAGAAGAAGAAATTTAAACCTAAAGATTTCGCTATGTTCCATCCCGGAGGGTCGTTGGGAAAGAGGCTTCTTCTGAGGGTAGAAGATATAATGAGAGGCAAAAAACAGACTGCAATAGTTAAGAAAAATGAAAAGACCAAAGATGTTCTCTTGAAGGTTACAAAATCCCGCGCCGGGTCGGCCATCATAGTTGATGGAAAGGGTAAATTAATAGGGATATTTACCGACGGGGACCTTAGGCGCCACTTCGAAGAGGGTGAGAATATTTTAACGGGAACAGTCGGGGATGTGATGACAGCTGCGCCTATCACCATAACAAAAGATAAGCTTGCCGCGGAGGCTTTCGAAATACTTCGCAGAAAAAAAATAGATGAAATACCTGTTGTTGATAAGGCAGGGCGTCCGATAGGGCTACTCGACGTACAGGACATACTTAACGCGGGATTGGTGTAATTATGAGTGACAGTTTCCTTGAAAAATATTCACCGGAACTTATCGAGAGGGCGAAAAAGATAAAGCTGGCAGTGTTCGATATCGACGGTGTTCTTACCGATGCCAGGATAATCTATGGAGATCATGGTGATGAACTCAAAAATTTTGATGTAAATGACGGCCTGGGTATCTTTTTGTTAAAAAAAGCCGGTATAAAAAATGTAATACTTACGGCTAAGGCCTCGCCTGTCGTAACAAGAAGGGCAAAGACTCTCAAAATAGACAAAGTTTATGCCAACTTTCACTATAAGATCGAGGCATACAAAAAAATATTGAAAAAATTTGGGGTGAAGCCTGAGGAGATCTGTTTTATGGGTGACGATATCATTGATGTGCCCGTCCTTAAAAGAGTGGGGCTTGCAGTTTGCCCTAATCAGGCTATGGAAGAAGTTAAACCCTTTGCGCATATGATCACAGAGAAAGATGGGGGGAGAGGCGCCGTAAGAGAGTTATGTAATTTTATCCTCCATGCTCAGGGAAAATGGGAAGAGGTTACGTCGGTATATTTTGATAAATAAAAGCTGTAAGCTATAAGCTGTAAGCTGTAAGTTTGTCCTATAGCTTAAAGCTTATAGCCTATAGCTAATGTATAGTTTACGAGGAGAAATGATGTACAAGGTGAAGGTAACGTCCCACTTTAGCGGGGCGCACAACTTAAGGGAGTACAAAGGGGCGTGTGAAGATCTGCACGGGCATAACTGGCGTGTAGAGGTGTCCGCCTCTTCAGAGGGGCTCAATGATCTGGGTATGGTGGTGGACTTCAAGGATCTTAAAGGCACGGTAAAGGGTTGCCTTGCCGGGCTTGATCATACACATTTGAATAAACTTGAATATTTTAAAAAAGTGAACCCGACTTCAGAGAATATCGCGAAATATGTTTTTGATGAAGTTTCAGCAAAAGCCGGGGATATGAAAATATGTGAAGTTACCGTTTATGAAACGGACACTTCATGTGCTACATATACGAAGTAATGAAAAAAGCAGTAGTGTTATTATCTGGCGGTGTAGATTCCGCCGTGACTTTATATATTGCCAAACAGGAATATGAATGTCATGTTCTTCTTTTTAACTATGGCCAGAAGGCTGGCAAAGAGCTTAACTGCGCTAAAAAAATAGCTGAAGAGGCAGGATGTGAGTATAAGGTGATTGATATTTCTCTGCCGTGGAAAGGTAGTTCGCTTGTGGATGATTCCAGCAAAATACCCACAGGTGAAGCTAGCCGGGGAGGGGAAATCCCGAGTACGTATGTGCCGTCAAGGAACATAATCTTCCTGAGTTTCGCCGCGTCTTTTGCGGAGGCAATAGGAGCTGAAGCCGTTTTTATAGGGGCACATCAGCTTGATTATTCAAATTATCCCGATTGCAGAAGCGAGTTTTTCGATAGTTTTCAGGAGGTTCTTGATCAAGGGACAAAAATGGGAACGGAAGGAAACGGGATAAAGATAGCTACACCGGTCATAAACAAAACAAAGAAAGAGATCGTTGAAACGGGCATTGATCTTGGAGTGCCGTTCGAATATACCTGGTCATGTTACGATGGAGGCGATGCTCCATGCGGGGAATGCGAGTCTTGCATGTTCAGGATGAAAGCCTTTGACGAGGCGGGGATAAAGGATCCTCTTTTATAGCTATAAGCTGTAAGCTATAAGCTGTAAGCTATAAGCTGTAAGCTATAAGCTGTAAGCTGTAAGGTGAGGGTGTAGAGGAATAACAAAAGTATGGAACAGGCAAAAATATCTGAAATATTTCTATCATACCAGGGCGAAGGGCCTTATGCCGGGAGCAAACAGTTTTTTGTGAGGTTTTGCGGCTGTAATCTTGACTGCGTTTATTGCGACACCAGGACAGAGAGCTATAAATCTTTTACAAGAGAAGCGCTTCTTGGAAAGATCCTCGATTTTGAGGATGACTATAATGAGTTTGTTCTAACCGGTGGAGAGCCTCTTGAGCATGCCTCGTTCTTAGCTGAGTTTCTGCCGCTGTTCCGGAAACATAGAAAACACAGAGTTTATCTGGAGACAAATGGTACGTTGCCGGATGGACTGGAAAAGATCCTGGATTTCGTTGACATTATCTCTATGGATTTCAAGCTTCCCAGTTCTACGGGCGGAAGTGATGATGTCTGGGGAAGTCATGAAAAATTCGTCGAGATCGCGGTTGGAAAAGAATTGATAATAAAAGCTGTTGTCACCGACCACACACAGATAGATGATATTAAGAAAATGAGTGGCATTTTGTCCCGGGTAAAAGGGGACTATAGTATTGTGCTTCAGCCGGTGACTCCTGAAGGACAAGATATACTTGCTCCCGATGAGGAGTTGCTCTCGTTTTTCAGCCAGTACATTGAAAAAGAAACCGATAAGACAGTGGCTGTGATCGGACAGGTGCATAAACATTTGGGGATAAGATGAAGAAGACATACAAAGGTTTGCAGGAAAACGTCAGGGAAATAAAGCTTCCTAAAATAGATGGGTGGGAAAATAAGTATCAGGATAAAGACTATGTAGTTAAATTCGATACTCCGGAATTCAATTGCATATGCCCTAAAACGGGGCTTCCGGATTTTGCGCATATTTTTATTGAATATTCGCCCGACAAATATTGTGTGGAACTTAAGTCTTTCAAGGAATATATGGTGGCATATAGAAATATTGGCATGTTTCACGAGCACGTTGTGAACCGTTTTCTTGGAGACCTGGTAAAAGGGTGTAAGCCGCGCTGGATGAAAGTGAAAGGGGTCTTCAATACACGCGGGGGGATAACGACCACGGTAGAGGCGGAGTACAAGCTATAAGCTGTAAGCTATAAGCTGTAAGAATTGTCATCCCGGAATTTCCGCAGGAAATATCCGGGATCTAAGAAAAAAGCACACAAAACATGAAGATAAAGACAAGACGATATTACATATATTACCTAATGAGGATGGGGTTTTTTATAATAAGCCTGCTGCCTTTGAAAGTCAGTTTAAAGATAGCTGAGTTTTGCGGAAAAATTGCCTGTCGGTTCGCGGATAAGTACAGGGACGCGGCCATGAAAAACCTGGAAGAGGTTTTTAGTAAGGATACTGAGAAGAATGCCAGGATAGTGGAAGGGGTCTTTAAAAATTTCACAAAGAACGGCGCTGAATGGGTCAAACTTTATTCTTTGAAGAAAAAGGACGTTCTTACAAAACTCATCACTGAAACCGAAGGGTTTGAGAATCTTGACAAGGTCATTGCGGGAGGTCGCGGAGCTTTAGTCCTGTGTTTTCATTTTGGGAACTGGGAGCTGGTAGGGATAGGACTGAGAAGCCTGGGGTATCCGGGATCTCTGGTAGCCAGAAGGCTGTATTTTCATAAATACGACGATATAATCACAGGTATGAGGGCCAGATTCGAAGCCAATGTAATATATCGCGATGAGTCCCCCAAAAAGATGCTCCGGGAGATGAGGGATGGAAAGATTTTGGGCATAGTTCCTGACCAGGACATTGACAGCATCAACGGTATTTTTGTCGACTATTTTGGCAAGCCTGCGTTTACTCCGATAGCGCCTGTAAAGCTGGCGATGGCGGCTAAGACGCAGATAGTCCCGATATTTGCTATACGGAAGGAAGACAACACACATAAGCTGCTTGTCGAAAAACCGATAGATGTATCCAAATCCGACGGGTCGGACGAAGACGTTAAAAAGTTCACGCAGGAATGGACTAATATTCTTGAAAAGTACGTGAGAAAATATCCGGAACAATGGGTCTGGATACATGAAAGATGGAAAACACAACCGGATAGATCTTAGGGAAAATATATGAGAAAAATCATTTTGAGCATAATTGTGTTCTCTGCGCTGGGACTTCTGTGGTGGTATCTTGACTCTACGCGGGAGCCGGTTGAAAGGACAAAGAATGCCGAAGAGGCAAAACCTCAAGCCGAGCTTGAACAGAAGGTCATGTCTTTTACTATAGACGGCCGCAGTGCTAAGGGGATGAAGCAGTGGAAACTTGAAGGAGTTTCAGCCGATATTATCGGTGAGGATATACACTTGAACGATCTTAAGGCGGTAGCTTTTGGAGATGACGTAGAAATAAATCTTACATCCGATAGGGGAATATACAGAAAGAAAAAAGGTGAAGTTGAGCTTATCGGGAATGTAAAGGTCGTGTCGAGCGACGGTTCTACCCTGGAGACGGAAACCGCTGTCTGGTCCCAGACAACGAAAAATATAACTTCACAGGATATGGTGAAGGTGTCGGGAAATGGTATGGTAGCAATAGGTCTGGGGGCCACTGCTAATTCTGATGATAAGGTAGCATCTCTTCTGAAAGACGTGAAAGTGGCGATCGAACCTAATACAAAAGTGAGATGTGATGGCTCGCTTACTGTGAGTTACGATGACGCTACGGCGATATTTCTGGACAATGTTGTGGTAAAAGATAAAGACGGAAACCTTTTTGCGGATAAGCTCACAGTGTATTTCGACAAGGAAAAACAGCAGCTTGCAAAAGTCGTTGCCGAGGGTAATGTGAAGGTGAAAAAAGGTAATAGCTACAGCGTCAGTGAAAAAGCGGTTTATACCGAGACAACTAAGACTGCTCAGCTTTTGGGCAGGCCAAGGATAATTATTGCTCCCGAAGAGATAACGGAGCTTCAGGACCTTGAACAATGGAACGGGGAATAACGATAGAGGAAGGTAGGCTATGCATTTACTTGAAACGAACGATCTTGTAAAACAGTACGCCGGGAGAAGGGTTGTTAAAGAGGTAAGTATAAATGTACGTAGGGGGGAAGTTGTAGGGTTATTGGGTCCTAATGGAGCAGGAAAAACAACTACATTTTACATGATAACAGGCATTATCCGGCCTGACAGCGGGAATATCGTATTTGACAAAAAAGACATTACAAAGCTCCCCATATATCAGAGGGCACGTTCGGGTATCGGCTATCTTTCTCAGGAGCCATCTATCTTCAGAAAACTTAGTGTTGAAGATAATATAATGGCTATAATGGAGACCTTGGGTTTTCCAAAAAAGGAAAGACAGAGACAGTTGGACAGGCTTCTTAACCAGTTGAAAATAGCTCACTTACGTAAAAATAAGGCCTATACGCTTTC
The DNA here is from genome assembly GCA_964457005.1 of uncultured Planctomycetia bacterium. Taxonomy (GTDB): domain Bacteria; phylum Omnitrophota; class Gorgyraeia; order Tantalellales; family Tantalellaceae; genus CAYWDJ01. The sequence continues at coordinate 10,924 of CAYWDJ010000013.1, read as the reverse complement.
CGGGGGGGAACGACGCAGGCTTGAGATAACCAGAACACTTGTTACAAACCCGATGTTCATACTTCTTGATGAGCCTTTCAGCGGAATAGATCCGATAGCTGTGTTTGACTGCCAGGAAGTTATCCGGGAGTTGAAGGAGATGGGGTTGGGCATACTTTTGACCGACCATAATGTTCGAGAAACACTGACCATTACGGACCGGTCATACATAATGTACGAGGGAGATATCCTGATTTCTGGCACGAAAGAGGAGTTAATTAACGATCCAAAGGCGAGAAAAATCTACCTGGGCGAAGATTTTAAGATGTAAAATAAAATCACAATTTATGGAGAAAAACGAACATAAGTTGTATAATTTTATGTCATCCCCGCGACACCGTGCAGGGTTAGGAGGAGATGAGAAGGAGCCTCGAGCCGTAGGCGAGAGAAAGTGGGGATCCCTATTTGGGGATAGATTCCCGCATTTGCGGGAATGACGTGTTTTTAGTGTTGAAAATACTAACGCTTAATGGTATATTGTTTACGCCTCAGATTCTAGCTAAATATCAATATGATCATACATTAAAGGAAGGAGTTATCTATGAATACTAACATTACGGCAAGGAATGTTGAGCTCGATGACGCGTTAAAAATGTATATCCGGAAAAAAATAGACAAATTGGAACGTCTTTATAACCGTATTTACAGTTGTGATGTCGTGCTTGGGGAAGAGAAAATAAGAGAAAATGTCGAGATTATACTTCATCTTAAAAGCACCAAAATAGTGGCCAAAGAAACCTCTTCCGATCTTTATGCTTCATTTGACATGGCATTCGAAAGAGTAAAAAAGCAGCTTAGAAGGTTTCATGATAAGGTGAGAAGCAAACGGAAAAAATCGGTTTTGAGACGTATTATGGTTCCGCTTACGGGTATGCCGAAAGGCGGGTTTTATGAGGGTAAAGGGAACATCGTAAAAGCCAATGCATTTGCCGATAAACCCATGCTTCCTGAAGAAGCGAAAATAGAGCTTGCAATGATGACGTCAAACTTCTTGATGTACAAGAATGCCGATACTGGCGAAATGAACGTTATTTACAAAAAAGAAGACGGAAACTACGGGTTGATAGAACCCAAATTTTAAAAAAGGTGATGATAAATGAAAAGCAAGATCAAAAAACTTAAGGGTACGGCAAGAGAGCTACAGGTCGAGATGCCTAAGGATGCTGTTGATAACGCGATAGAAGCAATTCTGCAGGATATAAGGAAGACAGTAAATGTGCCGGGTTTTAGAAAAGGTAATGCTCCCATCGATATGATCAGGAAGGACTACATGGCGGACGCGGTGGACGAGGTAAAGAAAAAGATTATTCCGGAGGCATATCAGCAAGCGCTCATCAAACATGAGGTCAGGCCTGTAAGTTACCCGGAGATATCGGATGTAGTCATTAATGCCGAAGGCCTTCTGGTTTTTAAGGCGCTAGTTGACGCTCATCCGGAGGTAAACGTTAAAAAATATAAGGGTCTTAAGGTTAAGGCTGAGAAAGTAAGCGTTAGTGCCAAGGAAGTTGATGAGACGCTTGATCATTTAATTAATGTCAACGCCGAATTTTCAGACATAGACGGAGAGCTGAAGAAGGGCAACTTCGCTATCTGTGACGTAGTGACCTTTATAGACGGAAAAGAGATATCCAAGAAACGTGAGAATATGTGGGTAGAGGTGGACAAGGAAGCTTCTCTTCTAGGGATGGGAGAACAGTTGGCAGGGCTTAAAAAGGGAGACACTAAAGACATTGATGTCACGCTTCCTGAGAGTTATCCCGATAAAAAATATGCCGGGCAAAAAGCTGTTTTTAAGGTTGAGATCAAGGAAACAAAAGAAAAGAAGCAGCCTGAGCTTAATGATGAACTGGCCAAGAAAATGGGTAAAGAGACCATGGTGGAAGTGAAAGAAGAGATTAAGAACCAGCTTCTCGAGAGAAAAGAGCAGAACAATAGAGTTGAGATGAAGAACCAGATAATGGAACAGCTCCTGAGTAAAAGCGCGTTTGACCTGCCCGAAAGTATGGTCGAGAGGCAACTTAAGGTTCTTATGGATAAAGCGGAGAATGACCTCGCGTCTAAGGGCATAGAAAAAGAAGCCATAGATTCGCACAAAGATAAGTTGAAAGAGCAGCTTGCAAAAGAAGCCGAGAACAAAGTAAAGCTTTACTTTATGTTGGACACTATAGCGGATGAGGAAAAGGTAGAGGTTGAAGACGCAGAGATCGATGTCTGGCTTCAGGCGATGGCACAGAATTATAACCAACCGGTTGAGAAGGTTAAAAAATACTATGAAGAGCATGATCTTCTGGGCGGATTGATAGAGCAGCTCAGGGAGGATAAGACACTTGATCTTCTAGTATCAGAGGCATCTGTTTCCGTGATCACGACTAAATCGGAAGAAAAAAAGTAGCGGGTATATTTTACAGAAAAAGGGAGATAACATGACCATAATACCTATGGTAATAGAAAAAGAGGGACGGCAGGAAAGGGCTTATGATATTTATTCTCGTCTCTTGAAGGACAGGATAATATTTATCGGAACTCCTATTGATGATTACATGGCTAACATAGTTATCGCGGAACTGTTGTTTTTACAGATGGAAGATGCGGAGAAGGATATAGACATTTACATAAATTCACCAGGAGGGAGCGTCACAAGCGGCCTTTCAATATATGACACGATGCAATTCATAAAACCTGATGTGAATACATATTGTGTAGGGCAGGCGGCAAGCATGGGCGCTGTGCTTCTGGCGGCGGGAACTACAGGAAAGAGGTTTGCTCTTCCGCATTCCCGCATAATGATACATCAGCCATGGGGCGGAGTTCAGGGTGTGGCGAGCGATATCCATATTCAGGCTCAGGAGATACTTAGGATGCGAGAGGAACTGGAAGGTCTTTTGGCCGATCACACGGGCCAGGACCTGGGAAAAATAAAAAAAGATACTGACAGAGATTTCTTTATGAGTCCCGATGAGGCAAAAGAATACGGCTTAGTAGATCACGTTGTAACAAAAATTTAATTATGAAAAAATATAGATTAATGGCTCCGGGCCCCACGCCTGTGCCTGAAAAAGTGCTACTCCGGATGGCAGATACTCTTATGCATCACAGGACACCTCAGTTTAAGGCGGTTCTTAAGGACGTTAACCTTAAATTGAAAAAACTGTTCAGGACGGAGAATCCCGTTGTGATCCTTGCTTCAAGTGGTACGGGGGCAATGGAAACATCTGTTGTTAACCTGCTTTCCAATGGTGACAAGGCGCTGGTTATCAACGGGGGGAAGTTCGGAGAGAGATTTGGTGAGATAGCGCGGACGTACGGGATAGAAACCGTTGATTACGATGTTGTCTGGGGAGAACCTGCCGACCCGAATGAGATCGAAAGGCTTCTCAAAGAGAACCCCGGAATAAGGGCTGTTTATAGCACGTTAGCAGAGACATCAACAGGTGTGGTGAATGACATAAAGGCGATAGGCTCTGTTGTAGTAAAGACGGAGGCGGTTCTTGTCGTCGACGCAATAAGCGGTCTCACGGCGGATGAGTTTTTCCCTGATGAATGGAATGTGGATGTTGTCGTATGCGGATCTCAAAAAGGCCTCATGCTTCCTCCCGGGCTGAGTTTTCTGAGCGTTAGTGCAAAGGCCCAGAAACTTGTGGAGCGTTCAGATCTTCCGAAATATTATTTTGATCTTAAAGAAGCCATTAAGGCGCATGCGAAAGATGATACTCCCTGGACTCCCGGGATTTCACTTATTATGGGCTTGGACGCGGTTCTTGATATGCTTCTTGAAGAAGGGGTGGAGAATGTTGTAAAAAGACATGCTTACCTTGCGAATTTAACGCGCCAGGCGGTAAAAGCGATGGGACTGGAGCTTGTTGCAGCGGTTCCCTCGAATGCTGTGACGGCTGTTAAGGTCCCGGAGGGGATAGATGGCGGGGCGCTTATTAAGAAGATGAGGGACGAGCAGGGAATAACTATTGCCGGCGGCCAGGCTTCTCTTAAGGGGAAAATTTTCAGGCTGGGGCATTTGGGATATATGGATGCGTATAATACAATTGCGACACTTGCGGCGTTGGAAGTTGTTCTTACCCAGCTTGGGTTTGATGTAGAGCTGGGCAAGGGAGTGGCCAAAGCCCAGGAAATTCTGGTACGGGAAGGTGAACAGGTATGTTTATCAAAGTCTTGATAAGCGATCCTCTGTCCAAAGAGGGTATTGATGTTCTTAAAAAGAACAAGATAAAATATGATGAAGTGTGCAAACTTACTGAAAACCAGCTTGTAAAGAAGATAAAAGGGTATGATGGACTTATTATTCGCAGCGGGACCACGGTCACAAAGAAAATAATAATGGCATCAGATAAACTCAAGGTTATCGGCAGAGCCGGTGTCGGGCTTGATAATGTAGATGTCGAAGCGGCCTCAAAAAAAGGTATAGTAGTGATGAACGCTCCCAGTGGCAACACCAGGTCTACTGCCGAGCATGCGTTTAGTCTTATGCTTGCCCTGGCGCGTAATATTCCGCAGGCCAATGAGTCGGTAAAGAGCGGGAAATGGGACAGGAAAGAGTTTATGGGGGTTGAGCTTTACGGTAAGACCCTGGGCATAATCGGGCTGGGCAGGATAGGTACGGAGTTTGCAAAACGTGCATTGAGTTTTGATATGAAAGTGCTGGCATACGATCCGTTTCTTTCAGAGGAGAAAGCTAAGTCTTTGAATCTGGAATCAGTTCCGCTGGATACCATATACAAGAAATCAGATTTTATAACGATACATACCCCGCTTACAAGTGAAACGAAACATTTGGTGGATGAAAAGGCTTTTGCCATGATGAAAAAAGGTGTTCGCATAGTTAATGCAGCCAGAGGCGGGATAGTCGATGAGAAGGTTCTTGCGAAATACCTGAAAAACGGGAAAGTGGCGGGAGCGGCGCTTGACGTTTTTGAAACAAAAGCTAAGCCGCCGGTAGACAGTCCCGTGGTAAATAATGACAAGGTAGTGACAACTCCTCACCTGGGAGCAGCTACTGAAGAGGCTCAGGTAAAGGTTTCTGTCGATGTTGCCAAGAGTGTTGCCGATGCTCTTCTTGGAAAGGGCTACAGGAATGCAGCCAATATCCCGGCGCTTGATGAAGAAGGTGTGAAAAAAGTACAGCCATATATTAATCTGGCTGACAGGTTGGGGTCCATACAGACGCAGCTTATAAGTGAGCCTATCAAGTCGATCACAGTCAACTATATAGGAGAAGTAGCCGAGATAGACGTCTCTATAGTTACACGGGCTCTTATGAGAGGTGTTTTTTATCCAACGATGGGAGGGGAGGTTAACTATATTAATTCGCTTCTTGTCGCGAAAGAAAAAGGGATAAAGGTAATAGAGAAGAAAACATCGAAAATTACAGACTTTCTAAATTTGATAAGTGTTGAGTTTGATGCGGGGAAAAAGAAATATTTTATCATGGGAACATTGTTCTCAAACAATGAGCCCAGGATAGTTAAGCTTAACCAGTATTATGTTGAGGCCACCCCTGATGGGTATATGCTTTTGGTGGACAACAAAGATGTTCCGGGCGTGGTCGGGACGATAGGAACTACCCTTGGAAAACATGGTGTGAACATAGCTGAAATGAGTTTTGATCGGGACAAGAAAACAGGGAAGGCGATAAGCCTTCTGAACGTCGATAGCGAGGTTCCGGAAACGGTTTTAAAAAAGCTTAAAAAAGCAAAAGATATAATTGATGTTAAACAGGTTTATGTGACCGCCTGATGGTACGGAGAATACTATGAATATAACAAAAAAACTTATAATATCGATGGGCATGATCTTGCTTGTCTGTATGCTTTTTGCTCCGGAAGTAAAGGCCCAAGAGCAAAAAGGTTTTTTTGTTAGGATGTGGGATAGGTTCAAGTCGAGGTCCGAGGAAAAACAGTCCGGAGAGTCCGGTACGAAAGCTCCGGTTCCGACCAGGTCTGCAGCACCGGTTCCTTCTCCCAAAGTTGAACCTGTAGAATCTGTTTTCAAGGCCAGGGTACCCGTCTCAAAAGAGAGGATGATCTCTGCAATAGAAAAGGCTACACAGGCATATCCGGAGATATTTGAGCTTATGCCGGAACTTCTGGTCAGGGGGACTATGCAAGGAGGGTCAGAACTTCATTACGGACCGCAAGACGGGGTTAAGCTGAAGATCAGTTCTCTAGATGACGAAGAGCTTTTTGACTTGTTCAAAAAAGTAAATATGGCCGTTTCCGAGGTTGTTAAGCAGCAGCAAGAGGTTCCTCCGGTCGTTTCTGAAATGGAGGAAATCGTTCCAAAGGAGGTACAGGAACAGCCTGAGACTGCGCCAAAGCCGATCACGGTAAAATCAGTTCTGCCGGTCGATTCCGATGAGTTTGGGAAAGATCTGGACTTTGCTGAAGACCTTCCAGCGGAAGAACCCGCCTCTAGCGGGGATGCTACCACCAGGCCGGAGATCCCGATATCTAAAGAAAAAATGCTGGAGATCATCAAACGGCGTTTAGATATTTATTCCGAGATACTTTTTATGATCCCGGGTTTAACATTCAGAGAAACAGAAGGTGGTGCCAAACAGTTTTATTACGCGCCTGAAGGACAGATAGCGCAGAAAATAGAAGATGTAGACAAAGAATCTTTGCACAAGGTTTTTGTCAGGACAAATAACGAGGCAACAAGGATAAATACGCAAAGACTTATGAGGCAATTACAGCAGCAGCAGATGGTTATGAGGCAGATGCAGAGTGCTATCCAACAGCCGCCGCAGCCGCCTCCACAGCCGCCGAGAATATATACGCCGCCGCAACCGCAGAGAATATATACGCCGCCGCAGCCGCCTCCACAGCCGCCGCAGTATCAGCAACCGCCGCAGCAGCCGCAGCATCAGCAACCGCCGCAGCAGCCGCAGCACCAGCAACCGCCGCAGCAGCCGCAGGTGACAGGGCCTCCGAAATGATACCAATAATAAAAAAAAAGGACTTGGAAAACAATATGAGTAAAGTAACAGTTTTAGTGGGAGCCCAATGGGGCGATGAGGGAAAGGGAAAGGTAATAGACATCCTGACAGAAGATGCACAGTATATCGTCAGATATCAGGGTGGTAATAATGCGGGACATACCGTTGTTATAGGGGAAGACAAATATGTTCTCCACCTTATACCGTCCGGGATACTGCATGAGGGTAAGATCTGTGTTATCGGACATGGTGTAGTTGTTGACCCCAAGGCCCTTATCGAAGAGGTTGAGATGCTGAAGTCCCAGGGTATAGACGTAAAGGGTCGACTTAAGGTTAGCGATAAGGCGCATGTTATATTCCCGTATCATTGTAAGGTTGATGAACTCAGGGAGGCACGCAGGCAGAAGGGTAAGATAGGTACCACAAAGAAAGGTATCGGTCCGTGTTATGCGGATAAGGTATCCAGAGTAGGTATTCGAATGGCGGATCTTTATGATGAAAAATATTTTAAGCAGAGACTTCAGATAAACGTTGATGAAAAAAATGCGATGATCAAAGAGCTTAATGGCTTTGAGGGGTTCACTGTGGAAGATATTTTCATGGAATACAAAGGGTATGCCGAAACCATAAAGGAATACGTATGTGACACTACACTTCTTTTGAATACTGCATTGAAAAACAGTGATAATATTCTGTTCGAGGGGGCTCAGGGGACTTTTCTGGATGTTGACTATGGTACATACCCATATGTTACTTCTTCAAGCTCGACAGCGGGCGGGGCCTGTATTGGTGGAGGCGTTGGCCCCTCACGTATTGACAAAGTTGTTGGAGTAGTTAAGGCGTATACTACACGCGTCGGCGAAGGGCCGTTTCCTACTGAGTTTGGGACGGAGCTGATGGAGGCTATCCGGGAAAAGGGCGGAGAGTTCGGGGCTACTACAGGCCGTGCAAGAAGATGCGGATGGTTTGACAGCGTTCTTGTCAAGAATTCTGTCGATATAAACGGGATAGACCATGTAGTTATAACCAAACTTGACGTTCTTGATGAACTGGACACTATAAAGATATGTACCTCATACAATTACAAGGGGAAGTCGTACAATAGTATCCCGGGAGATCCGGGATTTCTTGATAACTGTGAACCGGTTTATGAAGATATGCCGGGATGGCAGGAAGATACCTCGAGCACAACTGAATTCAAGGCTCTGCCTGAAAATGCCAGAAAATATCTTGAAAGAGTAAAAGAACTCATTGGTACCGACATAATGCTTGTATCTGTGGGTAAAAGCAGGAAACAAACTTTTAGTTACAAATAATGAACCGCATTGACTAAAAAGGCAGGGAGTGTTATAGTTTCTCTATAAATAATAAACCTAATATTGTAATAAAAAAGGGAGGAATATATGAGGACCTCATTAATTGCTCGGATTTGTATTGTTGCTGTAATTGGAATTAGTTTTCTCTCTTCGGGATGTGCCTTAAATTTCTATAAACAGAGCCCGAAAAGCAAGCAGCAGATCAAGGAACTGAAACAACAGGTTTCAGATCTTGAAAAACAGCGTGCTGAAGAGCAGGCAAAATTCAAGTCTGTGAGGGATATGCTGAAAAAAAGACTCCGCACCCAGATCGATGAGAACAATATATCCGTGTCGATGGATGATAGAGGGATCGTCATAGTTCTTTCCGATGAGATATTGTTTGCCTCCGGGAAAGCTGAAGTGAAGGACAGTGCAAATCCTATTCTGAACAAGGTAGCCGTTATCGTCAACAAAGAAGTTCCGAACAAGAAGATAGGTGTAAGCGGGCATACCGATAATGTGCCTATATCACAGTCTAAATGGAAGTCCAACTGGGAATTGTCGACTGCCAGGGCAACGAACGTACTTCATTATCTTGAGAGTAAGGGAGTTGCTCCAAGAAGATTATCCGCTACAGGATATGGCGAATACAGATCTGTGGCATCAAACGCTACAGCTCAGGGACGTGCTAAGAACAGGCGTGTTGAAATCGTTATTCTACCGCAATTCGAGGAAAAGAAGAGCGGAGAGAACATAAAGTGAGATGAGCGTTCCTAAACATATCGCGATGATCATGGATGGTAACGGGCGTTGGGCAAAACAGCGTAAGCTCCCGCGTCTCATGGGGCATCGATCAGGGGTTGAAACCGTATACACGATGACAGAAGCATGCGCGCGCATTGGCGTAAA
>CAYWDJ010000013.1:0-1629 GCA_964457005.1 uncultured Planctomycetia bacterium | reverse complement strand
TGAACATCGCTTTGAATTACGGTGGAAGGCAGGAAATACTTGATGCCGTAAAAGCTATATCTAAGGGAGTCAGGGAAAAGGATGTTGATGTAAGTTCATTTACCGAGTCTGATTTTGAAAGTTATTTGTATACAGCCGGCATTCCTGACCCCGAACTGATAATTCGTACCAGTGGAGAAGAAAGACTGAGTAATTTTCTTCTCTGGCAGTGCGCGTATTCCGAGTTCTATTTTACTGATACGTTGTGGCCGGATTTCGGGGAAGAGGAGCTTAAAAAAGCCGTAGAGGAATTTGAAATAAGGGAAAGGAGATTCGGTGAGTAATTTTCTGAGCAGAACAATAAGCAGCATTATTCTTGCGGCGATAGTGATCCTTGTTGTCTATGTCTTTCCTACCTGGGTTTTCTGCCTGGCAGCCACCATATTCGTGGCATGCGGACTTATGGAGTTTTTTCGTATGGTGAATAAACGGGATATATTCGTCTACAAATATTTCGGCACCATTGCGGGGAGCCTTATCCCGATAGTGATATATCTGGGGTATTATTTCCCGAAATTTACTAACCTGGAGCCGATGCTGATCGTGGCGGCAGGAATTGTGACGCTCGTTCTTCAGTTTCTTCGCAAAGAAGCGGACCATGATCATCTTGTCAGCACGGCTGTCACGGTGTTTTCTATATTGTATATAGCGTGGTTTTTTTCGTTCATGGTAAAGTTGAGGCTGCTTGATAACGGAGCGAACCTTGTCGCGTATCTGATACTTGTGACCAAGTCCACCGATATAGGAGCATATCTTATCGGAAGCAGGATCGGCAGGTCGGAGCTCATACCAAGGATAAGTCCGAAGAAGACAAAAGAGGGTACAATAGGCGGGGTTGCGGTAAGCATTCTCTTGTCCATGACCCTTGGTAAAATGCTTACGGGGTTTGCGTATTCACATCTATTCTTTTTGGGATTTTCGCTTGCTGTTCTGGGGCAGATCGGAGATCTTGCGGAGAGCCTTTTGAAAAGGGATTGCCGCGTTAAGGATTCAGCATCTTATGTGGTAGGTATAGGCGGCATTTTTGATGTTATTGATAGCCTTCTTTTTACAGCTCCGATCTTCTATTTTTATGTGAAAGGTTTTTAGTTATGAAGGATATTATTTTATTTGGATCTACCGGGTCAGTGGGGAAAAGTGTGCTGGATGTCGTGAGGCATTTTCCTGATAAGTACCGTATAAAGGCTGTCGCGGCGTATGCAAATGTGGATCTGCTTGCCGCACAGGCGGCGGAGTTCAAGCCGGACTTTGTTTCTATAGGGAAGAAAGAACTTAAGGGTGATTTGGAGAACAGGGTTCCCCCCGGAGTTAAGGTTCTTGCCGGGGAGGAAAGCCTTGTAAATTTGGCTAAGGATGAACCTGCAGATGTCGTTTTTATGTCTATTTCAGGTACCGCCGCGCTAAAACCCTTGCTCGCAGCCCTAGAGTCGGGCAGAAAGGTCGCACTTGCCAGCAAAGAACCGATTGTTAGCGCCGGCGAAATGATATCTAAGATCATTAAGACCTCATCTTCGCTTATATTACCTGTCGATAGCGAGCATAGCGCGGTTATGGACTGCCTTGGAGGGAGATCCTCTGAAGATATTCGTA
>CAYWDJ010000012.1:16416-20351 GCA_964457005.1 uncultured Planctomycetia bacterium | reverse complement strand
TTTTCGCGTCTGGTTCTTTATCTCTGCAACTACTTCATTCGGAATGGTATGCGGTGGAAGAGCGCATGCGGAATCTCCTGAGTGGATACCCGCCTCTTCTATATGCTCCATTATTCCCGCAACGACGACGTCCTCTCCGTCTCCCAGAGCGTCTACATCTATTTCGATCGCGTTCTGGAGAAATTTGTCCAGAAGGATAGGATGGCCCGGTGACACCTCGACCGCTTCAACCATAAATTCCCGTAAGGACTCCTCGTCATAAACTATTCTCATCGCCCTGCCGCCTAAAACATACGAAGGCCTCACGACAACCGGATAGCCGATCCTAACGGCTTCCTCAGCAGCTTCATCGGCAGAGTTGGCTATGCCATTAGATGGCTGTTTAAGTTCAAGGTCCTGCAAGAGCTTCTTAAATTTCTCCCTGTCTTCAGCCAGTGCTATAGAGTCAACGCTGGTCCCGATAATAGGAACACCTGCTCTTTCAATCCTCGCGGCGAGATTGAGAGGCGTCTGCCCTCCAAACTGCACAATAACGCCATCAGGCTGTTCCTTATCCACTATGTTCATTACATCCTCAAACGTGAGCGGCTCAAAATACAATTTGTCAGACGTATCGTAATCGGTAGAAACCGTCTCAGGGTTTGAGTTGACCATTATCGTTTCAAAACCCAGTTCCTTTAATGCAAATGATGCATGACAACAGCAATAATCAAATTCGATGCCTTGGCCTATCCTGTTGGGCCCGCCCCCCAGTATCATTATCTTCTTTTTGTCGGATTGTTCAACCTCACACTCATCCTCATACGTAGAGTAATAATATGGTGTATACGCCTCAAACTCGGCGGCACAGGTATCCACCAGCTTGAAAGTTGGGACGATGCCGGCTTTTTTTCTGGCATCTCGGAACTCGTTTTCAGTACAGCCAAGCATATCGGAGAGCTGTGTATCACTAAACCCATACTTCTTGGCCTCACGGATAAGATCCATGGCATCCTCACCGGAAAAACATTCATCAAGGTTTTTGCCTACCAAAGATGTTTTTAGGTCTTTTTCCGCATCTACAATGTCTTTGATGTTATTCAGGAACCACGGGTCTATTTTAGTAAGATCAAATAGTTTCTCAAGCGTATAGCCCCTTTTCATGGCCTCTTTCAGATAAAATATCCTGTCTGCATTCGGTCGTGTCAGGAAAGACTCTAGCTCCACATCGTCTGCCTGCTGCGCCTTCTTAAAATCGGATAATCCAGATTTTCCTATTTCAAGACCTCTGAGCCCTTTTTGAAAAGCCTCTTTAAATGTTCTACCTATGGCCATTGTCTCACCAACAGATTTCATAGATACCCCTAGAGTGGAATCTGCCTGAGCAAATTTTTCAAAAGTAAACCGGGGGATCTTAACGACACAGTAATCAATACTGGGCTCAAAAGACGCCGGGGTCTCCCTGGTAATATCGTTCGGGATCTCATCGAGAGTATAGCCAACCGCAAGCTTAGCGGCAAATTTTGCTATGGGGAAACCCGTAGCTTTACTGGCAAGTGCCGAGGAACGTGACACCCGGGGGTTCATCTCAATTACGACCATTCTTCCATCAACGGGGTTAACCGCAAACTGGATGTTCGACCCACCGGTTTCAACACCTATCTCTCGGATAATATCTATCGACGCATCCCTCATGGCCTGGTATTGTTTGTCGGTAAGTGTCTGCTGGGGAGCGACCGTAATACTGTCGCCGGTATGTATTCCCATAGGATCGAGGTTTTCGATCGAACAAACGATAACAACATTATCTTTTTTGTCGCGCATTACCTCGAGCTCATATTCCTTCCAACCGCTTATCGACTCCTCAACAAGGATCTCACTTATCATGCTGTTTTGAAGGCCAAGTGCCGCTATCCTCTCAAATTCCTCAGTATTGTTCACATGCCCGCCGCCTGTACCTCCAAGGGTAAAACTAGGCCTGACAATAAGAGGAAAACCCAATTCCTTTACGACCTCTCTCGCTTCTTCAATATTGTATGCGAGTCCGCTTTTAGGGAGATCCAATCCAATCTTTTGCATAGCCACCTTAAAATCATCCCTGTCTTCCGCTTTTTTAATAGCCGCACGATCCGCACCTATCATCTTAACATTAAATTTTTCAAGAACCCCGGCCTCACAAAGCTTCATTGCTGTATTAAGGCCTGTCTGACCCCCCAGTGTAGGCAAAAGAGCATCCGGCCTTTCCTTTTCAATTATCTTAGCAACTACCTCCGGAGTAACGGGCTCCACATACGTCCTATCCGCAAGCTCAGGGTCAGTCATTATTGTGGCCGGATTCGAGTTAACAAGTATAACTTTATAGCCTTCCTGCCTTAGTGCCTTACACGCCTGTGTCCCGGAATAATCAAACTCACAAGCCTGACCTATAATGATCGGGCCGGATCCAATTATTAAAATGCTTTTTATGTCGTCTCTCTTTGGCATACTGTCTCTCCGCTTACAGTTTGTGTTCTTTCTTTATGTTATCAATAAATTTATCAAAAAGATATTTTGCATCATTCGGTCCCGGTCCAGCTTCCGGATGGAACTGTATGCTGAAAAATTTAAGATCTTTGTTTTCCATGCCTTCTACAGTATCATCATTAAGATTCAAATGTGAGATCTCGATACCCTTATCTTTTACCGAATCAATGTCAACACAGAAACAATGGTTCTGGGCCGTTATACTTACCTTTCTTGTCTCCATATCCATTACAGGCTGATTACCGCCGTGGTGGCCAAATTTAAGTTTGTACGTCTCCCCTCCAAGAGCCAAACCAAGCATCTGATGTCCGAGACAGATACCAAATATCGGCAGTTTACCCAAAAGCTCTTTGGCCGTATTAAAAACGTACGGGGCGCCTTCCGGGTCCCCTGGACCGTTGGAAAGCATCAGACCGTGAGGGTTCATAGCTAGTATGTCCTCGGCTGTTGTATTTGCTGGAACACGGGTCACCGCACAGCCTCTTTCTTCAAGACACTTCAAGATGCTGTCTTTCACTCCGCAATCTATCACAACAACTTTGATATCCCCGGAATCGCTCCAGACTTCCTTACTTGCACATGTAACTTCTTTGACAAGATCCTTGCCAACGAGACTTGGATATGCCTTAACCTTATCTACAAGGTCCTTTATGTTATCTGTATTCGTGAAGATACCGCCCTTCATTGCGCCTTCAATCCGAACGTGACGGGTTATAGCCCTGGTGTCAACATCGGTTATCCCCATAACATTATGCGTTTTAAGATATTCATCCAAAGATGCTTCTGAACGGAAATTACTTGGGTAGTTGCAGAGTTCCTTTATTATGAAACCGTCTGCATGGGGCTTGGTCGATTCGACGTCCTCAGAATTGACTCCATAGTTACCGATAAGAGGATATGTCATAGTGATCATCTGCCCCTTATATGACGGATCCGTAAGGATCTCCTGATAACCGGAAAGACTGGTATTGAATACTACTTCGCCAAAAGCTTCTTCATTGTCGGCACCAAAATGTTTGCCCTTAAACACTCTGCCATCTTCAAGAACTAATACTGCTTTCATTTTTTACCTTTTAAAGTTAGCTTTTATCCTAAACTCAAAAAAAGACGTTCTGCTAATGCTAGCAAGAACGCCTTTGTTCTTAAAGTTATTATAAACATTACTATGAAAATTTCAACTCATATTTATAATATTTTATTAAGCCTACTTTCTGAAATTTAACACTACAAGTTAGATTCAAAATTCTCGCCCTTTACCTGTGATCACAATTGCAGGTAAGAGGCTGAATCCACCCATTTTCCATGAAAGGGATTCGCTACTCACTTACAAAAATCTTTTTTACCCCGCCACCTATTCTCTTTGTGTCTTTTACCGCCCCATTTATTGTTTCTCCGCAACCGGCAAGAAAACAGGCCAACACAAAAATGGAAAT
>CAYWDJ010000012.1:1423-16316 GCA_964457005.1 uncultured Planctomycetia bacterium | reverse complement strand
CCATATCCTTCGGCAAGCCGTAAAACCTCTTCCACCGAACGCTTGGTGAAAGTCGCGCTTTTCATAAGCCTGTCCTGTATCTTTTTTGTGAGCTTCCTCGCGATCTCTTTATTTATTGATATCCTAATAAGCAACAATATGGCCAAGAGTATCAAAGAGGTATTAAGAAGTACCGGAGCCAAACCTCCCTTTACAAAGGATACCGTAAGCGTGGTGATAACGGATATCAATCCAGCATTACCAAGTATCATGAGAAAGATAATGATCTTTCTCCTTATGCCGTTCCTGACAACAAGTTCGGAGTCCTTGGTGGTAAACCCCGTTCCCGTAAAAGCCGACAATGCCTGAAAAAACGCCCTCTTCTTGTCTAGCCCTGTCAGATTAAGAGCAACCGCTGCTATCTTCACGATAAACACCGAAACAATAATCACTAGTATAACCGGAATAACGAACAAAATGTTCATGCTTTATCCTTCGTCTTCGATCTCACCAACTAATTCTTCCAGAATGTCTTCAATTGTAACTATGCCAACAACCGCTCCAGCATCATCAACCACTATACCCATAGGCTGTTTTTTATGCCTTAGCCGGGCTAACGCTATGTCCAGACCATCTGTTCGATTCAGGAGTACCATTTCCCTAATATGGTCGATTAACTTAGACGGCTCTTCTGTGTCTTCTATTTTGAACAAAAAATCATATATATTTATTATTCCTATAATATTGTTTTTATTTCCCTCATAAACAGGTATACGAGAATATCCCGTAAGGGACACCAGACGCCTTAAGTTTTCTTCTGTATCATCTGACGAAAGAGACGATACCCGATAGATGGGAACCATTATCTTCTCAATATTTATCGACCCAAAATCCAGAACCTTATGAATAAGTTCGAGCTCGTCTCTCTCAACCTCTCCGGCCTCATGTCCCAACTCAAGCATATTTATCAGATCTCTTTTAGTAACCTTTAGGTCCCAATGTTCCTCCTTCCCCCTAAATGGAGAAAGAATAAAAGATGCCGTCTTATCAACCGCTCTGGTAATAGGATAAAATATCTTGTGGAACATCTTCAGGGGACCGATCACCCCCAACGCTACCTGCAAAGACAGCTGGCGCGCTATTATCTTAGGAACAATTTCCGCAAAGATCAGGGTAATCGGGACCAGAACGAGCGTACTCAACAGCGGAGCAACTGGCATTCCAAATAAATCCGCAAATATTCTGGTAGTAAGAACAGAGGCAATAACAACCGCAATATTAGTACCCACAAGCGTAACTCCTAGATAGAGCCCCTCCCCCAGAAATTTATTTAGCTCTATCGCACGAACATTTTTTTTATCTATGAGATCTTTGAGCTTCATGCGATTAACAGTCGTGCACGCCATCTCCGCCGACGTGAAAAAGGCCGTTAACACTACCGCCATGATAATTATTACAAGGTACACTGTTATCATTTGATCTTCTCTACGGTTAAGGTGGTTATCCTATTCTTGGAAACATCATTCACAACAAAAGTATAACCCTCTATATCAATTTTATCCCCGGCTTGCGGCATTTCCCCTATTTTCAATGTCACATAGCCTCCAATCGTATCAACCTCGTTAGTCTCAATCGCGATGCCAAGCTCATCATTAACCTCGTCAATATGCGCCTTCCCGCTTATCTCATGGGTATTCCGGTCAACCTTCTTCACCTTAGGCGATTCAAAGTCAAATTCGTCCCTTATTTCTCCAACGATCTCCTCAAGAATATCTTCGATAGTAACAAGGCCGGAAGTGACTCCATATTCATCGGTTACTACAGCCATGTGTACGTGTCTCTTTTGTAACCCCTGAAGAAGATCATCAATTTTCATGCTCTCAGGAACAAAATATGGCTTTTTGACAATATCTTTTATCGAGGTGTCCGGATCTAATAAAAAATCTTTTGAGTGCACAACTCCCACCATATTATCAAGCGTGTGAATAAAAGCCGGAAGGCGTGAACACTGTCCCCCTTTAATCGCCGCAGTAAGTTCTTCCTTCCCAAGGGAAAGGTCCAGCGCCACAATATCTATTCTTGGAGTCATCACATCCGCAGCGTTAAGTTCCTTAAACTCCAGAATGCTCTCAATCATATCCTTCTCTTTGGACTTAACTACCCCTTTTTTATGACTCATTGAAAAAAGAGATCGTATCTCCTGTTCGGTAATACCCGTATCTTCAACAACTCGCACTCCAAGCATTTTAACTAAAAAATTAGAAATCTTTGTAAGGACTATTCTGAACGGGGTTGCAACATATTCAAATGCTACAAAAAATCCTGAAGAGAAAAATGAAACTTTTTTTGCATTGTGGAGAGAAAACATCTTTGGTGTAACTTCCCCAAAAACAAGGACAAGTATGGTCATTAGGACAATGGAATACCCAACACCTCGTACTCCGATAGTTTTAAAAAAACAATCAGCCAAGACCGAACTGGCCGCGATATTAACGATCGTATTCCCAACAAGTATGCTTATCAGCAATTTTTTAGGATCGCTCAACAACCCGACGACTCTTTTTGACGCCCGGGTATCCATACCCTCAATTTGCTTTAATCTTACCTTGCCAAGAGAAAGAAACGCGGTCTCTGAGCCAGAGAATAATGCGGAAAATAGCAATAATATTACGAAAATTATAATGTTTAGAAGCATGAGAATAAAAAGGGGCGCCATATATGGTATGCGCCCCTGCAGAATACGTTTTAAGTCTAGTTAGTCGCCTTATCAGGATTATATCCAGTTAGAGCATTGCCCGTTGCCTCAACAGTGTCCACAGTCGCTTTTCCAACAGTTTCAGCTGCATTTCCGACGCCTTTAACTGAATCGTAAATAACGTTTCCCGTAGTATTGACTGCTTTCTCAGTCCCTGTTTTAGCCGCTACAGCAGCAGATTTACAGCTACTGGCATCACCGGCAAAGGAACAAGTAGCCATAGCAAAAGCTGTAACTATCACAACAGAAAGCAAAACAACAAATTTTCTACCCATAACACACCTCCGTCTATTGGGCCAACCTGGAACTTACTATCTTATTAATAAGATTCCCGTCGGCCTTACCTTTTACACGGGGCATTATTTTACCCATTACTTTCCCCATGTCCCGCACCGAAGAAGCTCCTGTTTCAGCGATCACTTCCTCAACAATTTTTGTAACCTCTTCCTCCGAAAGCTGTTCTGGGAGGAACTCCTCAAGATACTTGAGCTCATTGGCTTCTTTTTCAACAAGATCCTGACGCCCGCCTTCTTCAAATTGTTTCATAGACTCTTGATGCTGTCTGGCTTTTTTCTGTATCAGGGCAATAACCTTGTCATCATCGAGCTCTTTAACGCCATCATCGATCTTCTTATTCTTAATACTACTCAATATCATCCTAAAGACGGAAAGCTTGGTCTTATCCCCCTCTTTTAGCGCTTGCTTCAAAGTCTCATTTATCTGGTGTTCCAACATTGCAAACCACCTCACACGATTGATTATTATTCTTAATGTTTGAAAGTTTCCTTACTGCAAAAAAGTAGCTGATCGGATTCAAATAATCTATTATCATTTTCCCATCAAGATGATCCATCTCATGCTGGATAGCAATTGCCACAAGGTCCTCGAACATCTTGATATTAAAGTCGCCGGAACCATCCTGATATCGCACCTTAATAGAAGAGGGACGCGACACCTTAACACTTATTCCTGGAAGGCTCAAACAGCCCTCTTCCATTGTAGCCTTTTTGGAAAATTCCTCAACTATCTCAGGATTGATCAAAGTAAGCAAACCATCACCAACATCTACAACAAGAAGGCACAACCCCAAACCGACCTGCGGAGCCGCTAACCCTATCCCACGGCTAACATACATAGTGTCTGACATAAACTTTATTGTTTTTTGAAGTTCGGCGTCAAAGACCCCAATGGATTTGGTTTTTATTCTCAAACAGGGGTCAGGATATGTTTTTAGTTCAAAATGATCCACTTATTTACTTTTGGTATTGGTTATTCTCACCTAAATTGACGTGACGCAGTTTAAAATTATGGCTTTCTTTGGTCTCCATCATGCAATATGAAAGAACGACAAGGCCATCTCCGGGCTCGCCCTTCCTTGCAGCAGGCCCATATAGGATTATATTCCCGGATCCGGCTTCTTCCTCGATCGCATATGTGGTGAATCTTTCCCCATTATGTCCGTTCAAAACATGAACCTGTTCCCCCGGCATAATGTCAGCAGCTTCCAGAATTGTCTTATCTACCCCAAGGCTACCGCTATACTTGGGCTGAATACCGGTTATAACTACACCCGTTACTTTTGATTTGCAAAAAGTTCTTACCATTTCTTTCCTTCTAGTTCGTAAGCAGTCCGCCCCTGGGTTTCCCAACAATTTCCTTCACATGTTTTCCAAGAGGTTTTTTGCTAATGTTTGTCAAATTATCACCGTCAAAATACAGATAAAGATCCTCGGAAAGGTATCCGGCATTTACAGGAAGAACTGAATAATTAGCCTTATAGAGCCATTCTTCTCTTTGTCCGCCCCACTCAGAAGATGAAACCACTGTCTTAACATTTGGCTCACCATATTTGGATAAGACTTCAGGCTTTGACATTCCTTTGGTCAGGCCTCCCGCAACAAATGGATCCTTAAGAACATCAATGGGATTGGGAATATCCATATCCGCACATCCTGCTACAAATATTACAAGTAAAACTAATGACAACAACCGAGTAGATTTCAAATTGCACCCCCTTCGGGCATACTGTTAAACACGAGCTTTATAAATCGACTTGTATAGAAGATCACATAGATATTTTAAAAATTCATTTTTATTCTCTTCGTTAACATGGATTATCTCAACACCCACATCAAAAGGCGCTGTATCTTCAAGAGAATTCTTCGTCTGCCAAACCAGCTTACAAACCAACTTCACAGGAGCATCCGAGGTCGGGATATAAAGGAACATATTAATCTCCTCGTTACCCACAAGCTCTTTCATTATATCGAACCGAAGGCCAACAGGTGAGACATTAGTAGTAATAACCTCGCAATTTCCTTCTTTTGTCTCTATGACTACCTTTAAAGGTGTCTCGATTCGTACAAAACGTCTTCTTTCCGGTAATTTTAGCTTCATATTCTCCCCTATAGGCCGAAGTATAACATATAGATAATTTATCGTCAATAACTAACTTTGTTTTAACAAACCCCAATTAGACCACTATTTCACAGGAGGCAAAACCTTTGGTTTTTCGTACCTTCCTATTGGAAAAGTCGCCAGATCAGCCACCCCATTGGCGGTACGTGATATTGCCTTAACTATACCCTGCCACGACCCCCACAAAAGACCCTGTATGGGGTTGGTTTCCTTTGTAACATCTACGATCTTTTTGGGGAGCTCAGTCCAGCCAAAAACGAGATCAAGGAACCCATTTTCAGCTTTCTCATAAGGACCCCTGGTATATGTTTTTGTATCCAGTTGCTCTTTTGAGGCAAATTCTTCAGCATCAGCAAAAATGACCACAAAAAGCATAGCCATGGCTACAATTATAACTGAAAAAAAGTTTCTCATCACATACACCCCTTACAATTTAGAGAACTATAACATACCACATACGAAAAGTCAAACAATGGAACTAAATGTATATTATATATGATTATTATTAGGACTCTGCCTTAACCCAATCCCGGACCAAGGTCAACATGTCCTCATTTATCGCAAAAACCCAGCCATCCTGCCCCTCGATCATTTTCCCAAAATACTCTCCGACACCCTTTACTTCCTCGACCTTTACTTTATCCTTTTTGTGATGTAAATCACGTTTCACATCACCTATAACCCTGGAGTCAAAATCCGCATCATTTTTTCCAAACACAAAAAGTAACGGTTTATCATAATTTCCCATAAGATCATATGGTTTCCGGCACAACATATCCTTATAATTTTTTGCGGGGATCTTCCTCCCCATAAAAAAGTAGAAATCTTCCTTTTCTCTAACCAGGAGGCTTTCCTGATTCTGCACCTCTTTTACAACATTATCGGAAAAATTGTTCTCAAATTGCCTAAGATTGTTATTATCTAACAGTTTATTTATATGATCCCCTGTCCTTTCATAATAAACACCAGTAGTGTGCGGTCCCTCGGGGATCCCCAAAACGATACAGCCATTGACCTTTGGATTCTCGGCTGAAGCACGTAAAGCCATATGCCCGCCACTTTTATACCCAAGAATATATATACTTGAGGTGTCAGCTCCCGGATGACTTTCCAGAAATGAAACTGCGGAATTGATATCTTTCATATTTTTATCATACTCCATGCCAGAAGTATCTATCTGCCCATTAGACCGTGTACGGCTATCAAAATTTAGAAAGATTATTTCATTCGAACGAAGATACTCTCCTATAGCCGATGCGAGAAATTCCTCCCCTTTGGTGCCAGGGCCCTCCCTTGGAACAAAAAGAACTGCCGGGTATTTCCCCTGCCCCTCCGGCAAATAAAGATCGGCGGACAGAACCCCTTCATCTCCTTGAAAAAACACCTCTTCAGGAGCCGGACCCTTCTTATCTTCATTAGAAACAACCTCAACCTGCGGATCCTCGACAGTTACTTCCCCCACTAAGAATTTGATCTTGCTATTCACTACAGACTCCTTGACTCTAGCCATGAATTTCTTCGCCGGGGTGACCTCATAATCAGCAAGCACATACCTGTCTTTTGTGTTCCCAATATCAATTGAGAGGATAGTCTTAGAATGTTTTGCAACTACAACGGTTATATCATACAAGGATCCGGCCTGAATAAGCAGGGTATCGGCTTCTACCCGCTTTCCCATTACCGGAACGAAGGACTCTTCAATAAATTTTACTCCGATCTTATCTCTCAGCGGAGGAAGGTTCTCCGGAAGAGGTATCATAACTTCAAAAAACTGTGCCCCTTTTTTCCAGAAATTATATTTGTTAACAATGGGCATGTATGTCAGAATATCACCCGGTATAAATATTGAGGTTTTGTTGCCCGTAGGAAAATCTTTTGTTTTAAAAAATTTGGGAGGTTCCAGATACAAATAATCCGTGGTCTCTCCATTCTGGGTCAACAACATCACTCTCTTACTCTTTTTCGGACCAATTGCTTCTTGTTCAAACTTAACCGGATATTTGTTAGCACGATCCAGGAAAAGTTTCTCAATTATAAGAGGATACTCCGTCGTCTTAAGCAAACTGGTACTACTTTTGTATATGACCTTCTCCTCCGTAACAAATCTATCAACTACTGTTTCTCCGACAAGTTTAGTGTCAGAATACAGTTTAAACGTAAAACTCTTATGGCCGCTCATATGAATATATAAAAACGTGAGCATTACGAGCATAACTAGGAAGACAACGGCTATAATAAACCAAACTCCAAGCTTCTTCATAAGACCTTTATCCCGGCTATGGCACAACCCATGGTTATCTTCTTTCCGCCTTCGTTTTTTGCAAAACTTCCCTTAGCCTCAATATTGTCCGCCACTACTTTTGGACAGCTTTTCAGCAGATACTTAAATGAAACATCTTCACCGGGCATTAAGGCCTTGCCGCTGTTATCGGCCGAGTTGAGGATGCTGGATGTAATGGCCTTGTTTTCTGTGAGTGGATAGAACCATCCCCTGTAAAGAACGGCCCCTCCTTCATCAGCAAAAGAAACCTCGACAAGAACCGAGACTACTGTCCTTTTGGAATTATTAATTATCGTGCCTTGGATCACGGGCCTTCCCGCAAAATTTCCGTGTATCTCTTTTTTTACCGTCACCCGGTGCAACATAACATCCTTATTGAAAATTTTAGCGGTTATTTTCTCTATTGAGTTGCGATATTGCACTGCCGAGGCATCTTTTTTCCATTGCAAATAAAGCGTGTACCCAACTACCGTGCAAAAAAGAACCGCCACGATTACCAACGAGGAAATAATTATTACTATAAAATGCTTCTTCTTAAGCCCCATAATGCCCTATTTTTGTATTTTTAATTTGCCCCACGTAAATATCGCGGATTTTCTCAAAATAGCCCCGCAGCTCATCTGACGCATAATCCGGATAAGTCCACGGCCAAGCCCTAAACGCATCATTCTGATAATATAGGGTAGTTTCCGCGAAGATCTTTCCTCCAACATACAGCCTGTGTGTATAATCTTTCGTGGTCAGAAGGACAAGCTTTGCTTCTGTAACGTACCCCGGATCTATATTTACTCTGCGCTTTCCCCCCTCTTTCAATCTATTCTCGATCTTATTAGAGAACTGCTTTACCTTGTAGATCTTGTCAATTTTTACCAGCTTTTTAAATGCTACAAGTTTACGCTTTAACGGTTCCCCGAATTCTTCGTTGTAGTAATCCGTATAGTCAAACGGCAAAGATTCGATCAGCGGCTCATACTCACCAAAACGCTTTAAGATCGACTTCTCTGCCTGCTCAAGACAAGCTTCATCCTTATAGATAAAGCTTGTTACCAGTTTTACAGGGTTGTTATTACTTGAAAGTCCCATAATCCCGGCATCACTCGCCTATCACCTGCACAACAAGGCTTCTTCGGCGTGGACGTGTATCAAAATCACAAAAAACGATCTGTTGCCACGTCCCTAAGGTTAATTTTCCATTTTCAAAAGGAACGGTTATTGACGGGCCCATCAAGGATGAGCGAACATGGGAAGAACCATTATCATCACACCAGGTTTTTGAATGCTCATAAACCTTGTCCCTGGGAGCCAGCAACTCTAGTGCATTTCTCAGGTCCAGAACCAGATTCGGCTCATATTCAAGAGTTGTCAACCCTCCGGTAGAACCCGGATTAAAAATGGTTATTGTGCCATTTTTAATCCCTGCCGATCCCAATATATCATGACATTTGGATGTAATATCAATAACATCCGTATTCCCCTTGGTGTCTACCTGTACGTGTTTTGTTATAACCATCGCCTATTACTCGGGTCTGTTGTCTATATATTGAACAATTTTTCTTCTTTCTTTTGGAAGAAGGGTATTGAAGAATATCGCCAGGTCATAATGCTCAACCTTACCATTCTTGATCACCGGGTGTTCCCGTACAATAACACCATCAATATCCATAGTCTCGGAAGGAGATTTTTTGGTCTTTCCCGGAAGAGAAAGCTTCAGCTGTACCCTTGTCATAACCGGGATATGCTCCTTAACCTTGCAATATATTCCTGACGCGCTAACGTCAAGGCTTTGGGTAATTGTGGTAAACCCCTCACTGCAAAGCTTAATAGAAATATTCTCGTCCTTTATACGCGGATACTTCCTTCTTTCCTGTTTCTGTGCCATTCTTCCTCCAAACTTTTAAAATTTTGTATTATCCCGGAGGCCAAGTCAAAGCCCTGCCTCCCAGAAGATGAAAGTGAACATGAAACACTTCCTGCCCAGCATCTTTGTTGCAATTAGCAACTACGCGATACCCTCCCCCGGATATCCCTTTTTCCGCGGCGACATCCTTAATCGCGGAAAATATCTTACCAACCATATCCAAATCGTCATCAGAAAGATCGTTTAAAGTGGCTATATGCTTTTTGGGAATAAAGAGTACATGCACAGGCGCTTTAGGATTTAGGTCGTTAAACGCCACCACATCCTCATTCTCAAAAACTATTTCCGTCGGTATTTCTTTGCCGGCTATTTTACAAAAAATACATTCGGTATTCATAGTGGTAATATTATAACATCTGTAAATGAATTTTCAACGCAGTAATTTCATTCTCATTATAAATATTAATATTATTGCGTTTTAGAAGAGCCGCTGTAACACCCATCCCATTGTTCAGTTTCCCGTCAAAACGACCGGAATATACTGCAGCAGTCCCGCAGGAAGGACTTTTTGACTTTAGTACAGCAATCCGTATATTATTGTTGATGGCCAGATCCAGAGCGTTTTGGGCCCCTAAGAGAAACTCCTGCGTGTAATCCTGGGAAGACTCGGTAATAATAGCTGCATCTCCGGACAAAACATCATTCCCATCACCGCCCGAAATTTCATGGGGAACCCTCGGACATCCCAGCCCAGCGGATAACTCTGGACAAATATCGACAAAATCACAGGCCTTAGCCAGAGATGCAACCTCAGGATCATACCTATCTCTGCCGTCATATGCGCATTTTTTGCCGATCAAACAGCTGCTTATAAGTAATTTTTGAGACATATTAAATACGATGGGATTTTATGAAATAAGGGACAAGACCGAGATCTCATCCCTTATTTGTAATAACACAGTGAGAAAAAAGCTACCTCTATTCCTTTGTAGCAGCTTCTTCTTCCGCCTTTTTCTTATCTTCCGCAGCCTGCTCCCTGAGCTCGTCAACTTTCCTCTTCCATGCCTTTTTACTCGAATAATAGGAGCCTTCGCGGTAATACCAGAGTTTCTTTTTAAGGAACTTTCCGGTAGCCGCACATTCTGTAGGTTTCTCAGGCTTAGTAGATTTCGGAGTAAAAGCAGGTCCTTTCTGTGGACCTTCTTCCTCCTTCGCCTCTTCGGCAGGAGGTTTTTCAGCCGGTGCTTTCGCAACCGGTTTCTTTTCTGCAGGAGCCTCTTCAGCCGGTGCTTTCGCAGCTGGCTTCTCCTCGGCAGGTGCTTCTTCAGCCGGTGCTTTCGCAGCTGGCTTCTCCTCGGCAGGTGCTTCTTCAGCCGGTGCTTCCGCAGCCGGTATCTCTTCTGCAGGAGCCTCTTCAGCCGGTGCTTCTTCAGCCGGGTTCTCTTCTGCAGGCGCCTCTTTAGCCAGGGCTTCTTCAACCGGTTTCTCTTCTGCAGGCGCCTCTTTAGCCAGTGCTTCTTCAACCGGTTTCTCTTCTGCAGGCGCCTCTTTAGGAGTTTCCTCAGGAACAACCACTTCCTCTATCTTCTCTTCTTCATTTATTTCTTTTTCTTTCATTTCATCACTCGCACTCATTTTCCCTCCATTTTTTTCTCATCATCATCGGTTGGCAATATCCACTTCTTGTAGATGTAGTCTAAAATTCTGCCTCTATCGGAATTGTGTATATCCCTGAACTTAATTCCACTCTTAAACTCATTATCTCCGTCCTCGCCACTCTCTGTCCAGGCGACCTCTCCGGTCATCATCACAGGGACATTATCCCCCGGGATCAACATCTCCATCTCGACACCCTCACCTATGTATAAAGATTTCTCAGAAAGAACCCCTACACCTTCTTTGCTGAAGTTGTTTACAGTCATTTTCTTCATGACATCTCCTGTCCTTGCTACTGCATCCAACAGGACATTAAATCTCATGTATTTTCTTTTTTCACCCATCTATTCCTCGCTAAGTAAGAGTTATGATCAATAGGTATTATAGTATATATAAAAAACTGGGAAAAAGAAAGCAAAAAGGGAGCGAATTCTCGCCCCCCCTTTGCTTTTTATATTTTAACTTAGAAGTCTGATTAATTATTCGCTGAAAACGAATTCAGGCTCCAGTACTGGCTGGTAATCTTCTGGTATTGGAAACGGAAATGTAACTGCTTCATAAACACCAGCTCCCGTTCTGACAACTGTCATCCCAACACCTTTCGCAAGACCCATAGTCAGACCAGAAAGAATGTTTTCTTCAACACTAGTGTCATAGATATTTTTAGGAAGTTCCACCCAACCTGTCAGGACATTAGCAAGACCTCTTCCGAGTTTCTTTGCAGGATCCTGTGCATAACACTGAGTAGCCATTCCAACCATAGCTATGACGAGCACCAAAATTATTATTTTACGCATTTTTCTTTCACCTCCTCCTCTTATTATTTAATTATTATAAATAATTACCTGAAGTATAGCATGTGATTTTTACAATGTCAAGTTTAGGTGTTCAATATATTTTCAACAAGGACTTGGATCTGTTCAAGATCCGTTTCGGAGACATCAACAAATTCTATACCGGTATCGAATGAGTCCGTCTCTGCCCCAGTTGTTGCGTGCCTTTTAACAACCCAGACAATACTTCCGGAGCAATGTATCGGGGTTTCTTTACCGCTTAAAAATATTTCCAGATCAACCTTTTCAAACAGCCCAAAATCTTTATCCAGGGCCACACAGATGCCTCCTACCCCGAGATTTTCCGTAAAAGTATCTATAACAACTTCTTCGGAATCCGTAGAAATTCGAATAAGACATTTGTAGCTAACTCTGGGAAATTTCCTCTGATTAATTCCTTGCCACATCATCATACTCCTTTAATATACGCTGTGAATCAGGAGGTTTCAAGTCGTGAAGACATTAAAGTATAGCCTTTATATCTTCCGGGATAGCGACGGGCTGCCCCTCCTTGTTAATAAATGCGTGTGTAGTGGTCCCGCTTGCCACGGTTTTCCCCTCAACCTTCACCTTATATTCAAACACAATTCGAGAAGCCTTCATCTCTTTGATCCCGACCTCCACAATAACGACCTCATCATACCGCACCGGAACACGATACCGACAATAGGCATCAACTACGGGGAGATATAACCCTCTCTCCTGTTCAATGGTCTTATATACCAGTCCCTGTTTTCTGAAATATTCGGTCCTGGCGATCTCGAACCAGACCAGATAATTGGAATAATAGACAAATCCCATCTGATCCGTTTCCTTGTATCTGACCCTTAATTCTATGGACTGTGTCGACATATTTTACCCTTCCAAAATTTTCACAAAAAATTTACGAGTCCTGGGGCCGTCAAATTCACAAAAATATATGCCCTGCCAGGTACCCAGGACTAAATCCTCCCCGGAAATAATAATTTCTTCCGATGACCCCATAATGGACGTTTTGATATGTGCGGGCGAATTGCCCTCTGCATGCTGATAAGCAAGATCCGAAGGAACGATTGCCTCCAACCCTTTTAAAATATCTGACTTCACATCCGGATCGGCGTTCTCATTAATCGTCACAGCTGCTGTAGTATGTGGAACATAGACTTTGCAGATGCCGTCCTTTATTCCGGTTGAACGGACAAAAGCTCTAACTTCACCCGTAATGTCCAGCATCTCTTCTCGCGAAGTAGTTAACACGATAAATTCATCAAATAAGTTATGAGACATATTTTTTTACAACTGTTCTTATCAGTAAGGAAGGGATATCCTCTATAACTTCAACCCTTCCGACTTTTTTAGGCAAAACAAAACGATTGGCCCCTGCAACAAACTTCTTATCATATCTGTGAGAGGACAGTATATCTTTGATCGGGAGGCCTTTTACCTGAACAGGAAGTCCCGCCGCCGAGATCAAGTTCTTTATTCTCGCAAGATCCGACTCTTTCAGCATATCCAGATTGACGGCTATCTCAGACGCCAATATCATACCAATCGCGATAGATTCTCCGTGATTATAAAGATTTGAATATCCTGAAGCCGTTTCAATCGCATGCCCCAAAGTATGCCCAAAATTAAGTATTATACGAACATCCTTACAATCTCTCTCATCCTTCTCCACCGCATCCACTTTTATTTTAAGGCATTCGTGAATAATCTTTTCCAGTTTCGCGGGAGCTAAGTTAAGGATATCTCCTATATTTTTTTCAATATAGGAAAATAACTCGGGTTTTTTTATTACTCCGTATTTTATAACTTCTGCCAAACCATTTCGTATCTGCCTTTCAGGAAGGGTCTTCAGGAAATTTGTATCAACAAATACTCCTTTGGGCTGATAAAAAGATCCTATCAGATTCTTTGCCTCCGGGAGGTCAATGCCGACTTTTCCGCCAACAGAAGAGTCCACTTGGGCCAGAAGCGTGGTCGGAACCTGAAAAAATGGCACGCCCCTCCTATATGTAGAAGCAATAAACCCGGCAAGATCCCCAACAACTCCCCCACCAAGAGCGACAACGACAGGACAATGCCCCTTAGTTCTCGCACTTATCTTGTTGATAGAATCCTGATATACCTCTATTGACTTTGACTGCTCACCGTCAGGAACTATTACCTGTATCAGTTCGTTTGGAAGCGGCTTCAAGGCGGACTTAAGCGCTCCCCCGGCCTTTTTAGAAACTGTAGTATCGGTTACGACAACTATAGGGGCAGATGTTTTAAGTTTTTTTATGGCCGCTGTCAGACCGCCTAAAACACCCCGTCCGATAATTATATCGTAACTTCTGTCCTCTAATTTTACTTTAATTTTTTTCATAATAGGCAAACTATAGCATATAAACCGGTCAGAGTCAAAAAGTGACACCATGTCACTCTGTTAAAGTATCAGTGTATTGCTCTAAAAGTTCTTCCGGAAAACCAATATTTTTCACAACAACTGCGCCGCAAGCTTCAAGTCCACATGATGAAAAAAAGCCCTGCTTGGGAAGCCCAAAGGTCACAGTACGCTCTGCCTTAACCGAATTCTCACACGAAACCCCGGTCGTAGCATTGAGTCCGGAGGGAATATCAACCGCGACTATCCTCCCCCCCGATGTATTCATCCATTTAACTATATCTGCGTAAATACCACCAATATCACCCTTAAACCCGGTGCCAAAGATCGAATCAACAACAATGGAGACCTCGCCAACATCCGTTCGGTCCAGGAATTTCATGAAAGTAGTTATCTGGACTCCAGACTCTTTGATCTTGATAAAGTTCTCTGCTGCCGCACCCGGTTTGATGCTCTCCTTCTCAGGAACAACCACCAACACATTAAGAAAGAATTCATCTTTTAGAAGTCTGGCAATAACAAATCCGTCGCCGCCATTATTCCCCTTACCGCAGACAACCGCAACCTTTTCTTTGGAGACATCATCCACCGTATGTACGATCTCTTCCACAACCGCTCTGCCGGCATTTTCCATCAACATAGCCTGGGAAATAGAATATTCCGTCTGAGCTCTCCTGTCAATTTCAGCCATAATCTCGGCGCTCACGCCTCTCATAACACCTCCAAAATAAAAAGGGCGCCAGAGCCT
>CAYWDJ010000012.1:0-1323 GCA_964457005.1 uncultured Planctomycetia bacterium | reverse complement strand
TCTCGGCGCTCACGCCTCTCATAACACCTCCAAAATAAAAAGGGCGCCAGAGCCTATATTTCCACCCTGACACCCTGTAAATACTGTACAAACTTTATATTTCTATTTAATTTGCGCTCCCGCAGGAACGTCTTCATGTGGAACAAGTATCACAGGGCCCTCTACTCCGCCAGCAGCCAAAAGCATCCCCTCCGACCTTTCTCCTCGAAGCTCTACCGGCTCGAGATTATTGACAATAACTATCTTCTTGCCTATAAGCTCCTCTTTAGCATACTTTGCCCGCACCCCCGCAACGATTTGCTTTTCCTCATCGCCAACGTCTATACGCAAAATGTACAGCTTATCAGCATTTGGATGTTCCTGCACATCGAGGATACTGGCCACCCTGAGATCGACATTCTTAAAGTCTTCGAATGATAACATGATCCTCCAAGCTATTTCTTTTCGTCTTTGGGTGCTTCCGCCGCCGTAGCGTCGCCCTCTTTCGCCTCTTCTGCGCCTTCTTCACCTGCCGGACCTTTGGTCTTTTTAACCTTAAACTTGATCCTGCGGACCTTAGGAAGGTGATATACCGAGTCCTTCTCTTCGTCCCACTTCTCTTTCCCTGAAAGCTCTTCCAATTTTTCGTATCGTTTTATAACGGAGCGAAAAGCTCCACCTGATTTACTTGCTTTTAAACTTGGATGTTGTGACATTTTACTTCCTCCTTCGAACTACCTATTTTATTTTTCTGATAAAGCTATCACCATATTGTTCGCTTAGCTTGATCTTTATCCTCTGGGCCTCCGCGTTGGTACCATACCCTCCGACATATACCTGATACCAATCACCCTTTCTTGTATAGCCGGCTCTTACTCCCTCATCGTCGAGCTTACTAACCGCTTCTCTTGCGTGTTCCTCGTTCTTAAAAGAAGCAAGCTGGACAATATACTCCGGACCATCCAGGGCCGGCACAGCTACGGTTTCTTTTATAGCTGCCACCGTTTTCTCCGTGTAGATCTCCTTTTCAGGATCTGCCTGTACATCTTGAGGGACAACCTCTTCAGCTTCTTTTTTTGCCGCTTCTGCTTCAGCTCGGCGCTTGATAGCCCTAACCTCAGAGATAACATCGTCGGTCTCTCTTTTTCTTTCCTCCATGGAATGCGCAATATCTTTTGCGCTAGAAAATTTCTTTCCACGCTCAACGCCTACCGCATAGGCAAGTATAATCAACACTAGTATTCCAATCGCATATAGGACTGTATATTCAATAGGGATCCTTATTTGAGGCAGAGCCCTTCGTTCTGAATATTTAGCCAAAAAGCCCATTTTCTTAGGCTTAAC
>CAYWDJ010000011.1:0-20473 GCA_964457005.1 uncultured Planctomycetia bacterium | reverse complement strand
CCTCTTTAATGCATTTTTCGAGCTCTATCTTGTACTCCATATTTGTATCTATCATGTTTTCCAACTGTCGGACAATACTCGTTCTGCTATCCATGTCTCCTCCTTTTCCCTCTAAATGCCTTACTTTCGCAAAAACTCTGGCTTTTAAAAAAATACCCTCTATTGAGAAGTATTACATACTGCAAAATGATTGTCAAGAAACATCCCCCCATACTCAAACTGGTCTCATTTTCTCGATCTATACTCATTTTGGTCCCAATAAAAGCACCTCCCGACAAGCACCAGCTGACACAAAAAAGCCGCCTCCTCTTTATTACGATAAGAGCTTGCGGCTATTCTTTCATATTCATAGAACTCTTAGCTAGTCCCTCCAATATTACTGGCGGAGAGGGAGGGCCGCAAAATCTGAGCCAGATGCGAAGATTTTGAGCCCCGAGCTCTCTATTTTCTGCCGTACTTGATAGCATCGGTTGGACAAACATTCAAGCAACGAGCACAACTAAAACAATCTGCAGGCATTTTCTTGCCCCTAACCCGTCCTTCTGCAGCTTCCAGAGGGCATGCCTTTATACACGCACCGCATTGGGTGCATTTTTCCTTGTCAATTCGAACTCGGAAAATGCTGAACCGCTCAGCTACCCAGGAAATAAGACCAAAGGGGCAGATAAGCTGGCAAAATGGGCGGTAAACAATAAATGATAATAACAAAGCAACGGTTACTGTCAGCAAAATGCTGATTGTTTCGAAATCAAGATCAAATAGGTTAAAGGGGTTAATATAGTGGTAAATTACAAATCCCCTGCGTCCTCCAATGATTCCAAATAGCAAAAGAAGCGCGGCAATAAAAAGACATGCACGGATTGTGTTTGTAATTACAAATGGAAGTTTTCTTTTTTTGATCTTTTGCAAAATTGGCATGCTGTAAATAAGCTCTTGCACCGCGCCAAAAGGACACGCCCAACCACAAATCATTTTGTTGCCGATAACGGCAAGCAGAATAAAAAAACCGCAAGCAGCGACTTTAATCATTGGGTCAGGATAAAGGCCTACCATGGATTTAAATACTTTTACTACCCCTTCCATGGGGTTAGGCGATTTGCCAAGAATGAATCCAGCTACTACTACAGAACACGAAAGAGCAATAATATATGGGGTTTTCGGATACCAGGCACAACGGCTCTTGCTGTCAGAGTTATCCGGACGTCCCAGCCTCACAAGAAATACAAGTCCCCCCAGAACCAATACAACATAAACATAATATTTAAGTGTAGAATCGCGATGAGACAGAAGGTGTTCAACGCTCTGCTGAAGGGTTTCTTCTGTTACCCCCAAGGAACTGAGAGATTTCTTCTTGGATGCATCGAGTTGAATATTTAGTTCGCGAGCAAGGCCCTTACCTGTAACCCCAAGTTTTGGGGCAAGATCCCGAATAGACATACTGACATTGAAATTAGGCGTTCTTTTCAACTCGCCCGGTGAATCCAACAATATCCCAAGAACCACAATCGTAAGCATTCCTGCCATAGTCACAAACAACCAAATTCGTTGTTTAAAGGATATCTTTAAGAACCAAGAACTAGTCCCCATTCTTCTCCTAATATTTAACGTGTCATTTTCGTGTCATCAATTTCAAACTTTAACTTACTATACGGAAAACATCCAAACAAACAAAAAGCAGTTAACCTCTTCATTTTACAACCGTTAGGCGTAAAGTTAAAGAACTTAACTGCTTCTGATATTTATATGGCGGAGAGGAAGGAAATTACGCTATGAGCTTGCAATGCCGTGATGCTACTTCATTTGCGAGGTTTTTCCTGGTTGACCGTACAACCTTTGGTCAGTCGAAGGAAAAAATGTTACTCGTTTCTGCCCTCTTTCACAATTGATTTCATATACTTTTGCATATCTCGAACTCTCACGTGCCATAGGATCCCACCAAAAGCAACCTGCTCACATGTTTTTCCGCACTCCATAATATTTGTTTATAGCATGTTATAGGCATTGAAATTTCCGAACCTTTTGTTGTGGTTCGGAAATTTCTAGTTGCCTTGTAAGGTCTTCGCTGGTTACAAAAAAGCCCACCTGCGAGTATGTACCTTGTGGAAAAATAGGGACAGATGCCTTTTACAAGTTTTTAAGATGATTATGAAGTCATTCGTGGGAAGTGAGAACGAGCCCCCGGCGAGCGTCCCCGGACTCTTGCTATAGGGTTAGGTGCTTGGCACTGCTTAGGCAATGCTATAATATGGCATTATCACTTTCTCACGCACAATACTTTTTAGGTCTACCAAGCTCTTCGAGTAAATCATTCACTTCCTTTTTTACCTCGATTATCCTGAGCTCCCTGCCTGTCATTACTCGATTCGTCTTCTTCAGATTTTCCTCATCCTTTTTACGAGATGTGATGTCTTGACCAACAGCCAAAACACCAATAGTGTTACCGTCATTATCCTTGAGTGTCTTATCAAACCATTCGATTTGTACAAGAACCCCGTTTTTTGTGAGAATTGGATTTACATTGGCAACTGTTTTAATATCCTCAATTGATTTTTTGAATAACGCACGCGTCTTACTGTGATCTTGTGGAGGAAGAAATGTATCAAACCAATCTTTTCCCAATACTTCAGCCATACTAAAGCCAGAAATTTTTTCCATATAAGGATTTATCCGAACAATCCTGGATTCTGTATCCACAACAAGTATTACAACCTGGGCGGTATCGATAAGGCTTTTGGAAAAAGCATATTCTTCCTTTAATGCTATTTCTGATTTTTTCCGCTCGGTGATGTCGCGGGCCGTAGCTATTACTACGCCCCGTCCTTCTATCTCTAAAAATCTAAGAAAAACTTCAACAGGAATTTCGTCGCCGTTTTTTCTTTTATGAACAGTTTCCATTTTTCCAGTTTTTGTTTGCTCCTTTATTATTTTGTCAAACTCTACAGTTAGTGTTTCCCGAGTATGATAAGGGTTAATGTCTTGTGGCCCAAGATTAAGCAATTCATCTTCTGAATATTGCAGGTCGTGGCAAGCTGTTTCATTGACATCTATAAACCGCATTGTATTACGATCGATAATAAAAAACTGATCGGCACTGTTGTCTAGAGCTGTACGAAATTGATATATTTTCTTCTCCGCTCTTCTCAATTCTGTCACATCCTCAAAACTTTCTATACCTCCGACAGTTTCGCCTTTTACATTTTTTATGCTTTCAACATTTTTTAATATTTGCAATCGCCTGCCATCCTTCGTTTTAATCGTGTCTTCCTTGCCTCTGATAGGCGCTTGTCCCGTGAGATCAAGATCTTCAGACAACGAATCATCAACAAGACAACTGTCTTTCCCTATGACTTCTTCTTTTTTATACCCGGTAAGCTCTTCCGCCCTATGATTCCAACGAATGATCTTTTTGTTCATATCTACCGAAAAGAGAGCACTTGGACTAAACTGCCATAAAAATACGGAATATTTCTTCTCCACGTTTGCTCTTGAATTCAAGTATATAAAAACCGTTGTTCCTATCACAACAAGAACAGCTATGGTAAACAACCACCATCCGTAATTTCTAACAATATCAACCAAGGTCACCTTCCCATAATTCTCGTACGGAGAGATCGAAAGGAACTTAAGGCAATCATGTACTGTCTGATAATTAAGCGGAACCGTCCATCCGGCACAATTTGCTTCTTTAGCGGCCTCGCTATTCGCGGGCATAATGAACAGTAACTGCGCGAGTTCATCCGCGAGATCTCTACTTGTGTGTTTTAGTTTAGCCATTGGCCATTCCGGGTATAGCAGGGTGCTATGCACAAAATGCTCATCGGAAACACCCTTATGGGGTTCATACCGCAAAACGGTAAAATCATCTAACGATATCTTTCCCTCCTCCTGCATTCTTTCAAGTGTATCTGTCCTAACCGTACCTGCCTCCACCTCACCGTTCAAGACAGCGTAAACAACAGCATCATGCGTCCCCCCAAACTTAATCTGCTTAAAATCCTTAAAAGGATCTACCCCCTGCTCCTTAAACTCCCTCCAGGCCATGTTCCATCCGCCAAAAGAAGTCTCATCAACAGCCATAAAAGATCTGCCTTTTATATCCCGGATATTCTTTATTCCATCATTATCTTTTCTGGTAAAAATAACCCCGCCGAAAACAGTCTGCACGCCGGAAGTTCTTAGATTCTTAAGCGTAGCTATCCTGCTAACATCATACAAAACCGAGAGTTTCACGTAAACAGCTGGATTCGTGAGAATAAAATCCACCTCTTCCTTTTGTACCGCTGGAAACTCTTCATCAAAACCCAAAGGTACTATCCTAAATTGATACCTTTCTGAGTTCTCTCTTAAGTACTCAGCCGTAGGGTTCCACTGCTGAAGACATTTCTCGTTTCCTCTTTTGGCAAGCACCCCGATCTTTACTTCTTGTGTGTCTTCAGCGAAAGTAGAAGACACACAAATTACAGCTGCCAACATTATGAGCATAAGAACAGATGAACCCTTTTTCATTAAATTCCCCTGTGGTTTTAAACGATATTTTTGTTATTTTGTTTTCAATCAAAATTTGAATGGTTCTGAAAAGACCAGCGTAATCAACCCTGTCTTTGTATCAACTTCTCCGTCACGTTCATAGAACCTCTTCATCTTTTTTTAGGCTCTCACTCGCTTATCGGTTTTTCCATCATTCCATATCTGATTAAACCAGTATAAATGACCCACTTCCTATTCTTCAGTTCTGGGACAATATGTTACTATACGGTTATTTACTTCAAGTACATTTAATTCTGCATTTTGAGTTAAGCCATTCTTTGTAAAATTAGATGATCCAATAATTCCTATTGGCTTTGCTTAATTTGTAGTTTCCTAAAATATATCCCGTGGCAATTGATAGCTCTGTGTATTTGGAAGCATTAGATTTTAAAACATCGAGAAGTTTTACTCTATTATTATCGATTATTTTTGGGGTGCCCATTTTTTCTTTTCTCTCTTCTTTGGCAGAAGCATATTTTTAATTATTATACACCCACTGTGTCGATTTTCCAAGTTTATCCTCAGACACATCAATTTTATTTGTATTCCTCATAAAAGACTCAAGCCCTTGTCTTGAAAAAGTTTGAGTCCTATTCTGTGGTGATCAGACAACTTGTGAAAATACCTGAAAAGTATATGGCGGAGAGGGAGGAAAACCAACGAGCAAAGCGAGGAGATTCCCCGCCCTCTCCAAACACGTATGAGGAATATACTTAGAGATTGCGTCTCTCGCCTTCAGCTCGAGGCTCCTTCTGGACGTGCCTCGTAAGTACGCACGGTGTCGTCGCTTCGCTCCTCGCAATGACGGTAATATCTAAATCTATGCCGAAGGCGGGATACAAAAACCGAACCAAGGGAGGTTTTTGAACCCCGAGCTCTACGCCAAATGCAAATGAAATGAGGGAAACCGAGGAGCAAAGCGACAAGGTTCCCCGAGCTATCCAAACACGTATGAGGGATACAAAAACCGAACCAAGGGAGGTTTTTGAACCCCGAGCTCTACGCCAAATGCAAATGAAATGAGCATTAAACAATTGCATAGCAATTGTTACTTAAAATGCAAAAACCCGGGAACACCTATTTATAGGATGTTCTCGGGCTTTGTATTTTAATGGCGGAGAGGGAGGGATTCGAACCCTCGGAAGGGTTACCCCTTCGACGGTTTAGCAAACCGTTACCTTCGGCCACTCAGTCACCTCTCCGCGTTTATAAATAGCTATAATAAAATAGCTTATGTAATATGTCTAGTTTTCGCTCTCTTGATCTTCTTCCCCTTGTGACCAATTTGTGACCATCTGGGCTCCTAAACGCTCAATTGCGCTCCTTTTGTGCGCCGGGGACAAATGAGAATACCGTAAGGTCATCTCTATACTTTTATGCCCCATAAGCTCCTGTATCGTCTGCAGGTCAACTCCCATCATCACAAGGTGAGATGCGAATGTATGTCTAAGATCATGAAATCGGAAATCTATTATACCAGATTTTTTCAGAGCTGTCTCAAGAAACTTTTATCGTATCATTATTCAAACGTGCTAAAGGGTATCCAATAGCTTTTCTCAGTACTGATTACCGTACTATATGAATGCAGCATCCCATAGTTTGAAACACGAACAGAATACCAGCTTATATCATGATTGTGTGCAAGATCGTTCTTTATTTCATCCGTCATTACAACACTGTCCTTTTTCTCTGAATGAATTTTATGAATAACCTGAATCTGATCCTCCTTAGTTAAAAACGAATAAACCGGAACCAAGGCATGTTTGTCCACAATTGCAACAATATCTTCCGGGAATATATCTTTTTTTGTTTCAGCTTCTACAGACACAACACTGAGCTGGCCGAACAATCCACCGGGCTGTTCCCTTGAAGACATTGGATAGGTAGTAACGACCGGTACTTGTATTTTTAGACGTATTCTGGGCTTATCCACAGCACTGCTCCTCGCGGAAAAAGCGCATAAATACCTTACCAAACATTTTTCCCCGGATACAGGTGTTGTTTTTTCAATAAAAAATGGATAGTCAAAATCAATTCTCACATTCGAAGCATTAAGTTCCCTGGCATAGTCTACAATGTTCACAGCAAGTGTTTCTGTGCCTATCTTATCCCTATGGCTATGAAGGATCTGTATAAATTTATCGATCCAACCTGCTTCAAATTCATGCATAATACGAGCATCAATTGAAATATTCGCAATTGTGTGCTGCCCTTCCGGATTCGCTTTTGATATCACCTTCATGGGGAAAGGTAAGTTTTCCATTCCAACATCTGCTAAAAACTTTTTGTCATCTGCCATTTTGCATCTCCCTTTTTATTGTTACTTTAATCTCTTGAGCCATGACATCCCACTGGCTTTGTTCTAAACACAATACTTTTACATCTGACCCTTTTTCTGTAAGACCTTGAACGGGGAGTTTTGTGCTCATACTACCGTTCCGGGACAATCCCAAGAAATCAAGACCATCACATATTTCTGAAATAAATCGTTCTGATCGTTTTAAGTTTTTTGCAACAAATACCAGGGCATCAACACCACCCATTAAAGATGTAAAAGCCCCGATGTACTTAATTATATCATATAGTAGTATTTGCTTCACCTTAGATCTGTTGGGAGCGGCCTTATCTGTAACAATATCCGAATAATGACATTCTTCTCCGGCAAGAGCCGTAAATCCGCTTTCATTAGATAGCAGATCATATATCCCCTCAAAGGACATCCCCTTTGAATGAAGTTGGAAAACTATAGTAGGATCCACATCCCCACATCCGCGAGAAGAAGGCAACCCTTCAGCAGCAGTAAAGCCAATAGTGGTCTCGATCGGCTCCCCCTCTTTTATTGCAGCAATATTTGGATTATCTCCAAGATGAATGCTTATAAGTTTATTAACACTTTTATCGCCGGCATCTTGTACTGTTTGCCAAACCCAGTTATGAATTAAACCATACCCTCCATACCTCCTGATCCCTTGCTCGCGAAGTACATACGGAACTGCATATGTACTAGCTTCCTCCGGGAGATCAACAAAATATGCGGTGTCACAGAACAACACTTGAGGTATTGTCGGGAATTTTTCAAGGAATATTCTTGCCGCCTTTAACGTTAGATCATTACATTCCGGAGAAAAACTTATACATTCTCTCATTTTGTCTAACGACTCTTTATTTAGTATATTTACCGTATCCTTAAAAACTTCACCTCCGTGGCTCAACAAATACCCAATGCCTTGTATTTGAGCAGGGCTATCTATTATCCGTCTTATCCCTTCTTCGTCCAACACGGTCCTATCTACAGAAAATTGGCCATTTTCTACTTTGCAGAATTCTACAAAGGGCGGTATTGGTCTAACTATTAAGATCATTTCCCCCCTTCTATAATTTTTAACCCTTCTAAACAGATAACAAGCTCTTCTTCAGTTGGAATAGTCAATATATCCACATCAGAATTGTCTGTGTTTATTTTACATATCCTGTCATCAGATACTCTTTCATTTCTCTTTTTATCTAATACAACTCCTGACCATTCCATATTTTCGCAGACCTTTTCCCTGACTTGCCAATTATGAACCCCTATGTCATCGGTAAAAATAAGGATATCTATTCCTCCCAATATCGCTACATAGCTGCCGATATATTTTTTCAAGCGATGTATGTACACCTTAAAGGCTAGTTCTATCTGGTCTTTTTCTCCAGAAAGACTATGCACTATATCTCTTATATCACTTGAAGTACCTGAAATACCTAAGAGCCCACTTTTTTTATTAAGAACATCCATCAGATCATCAGGTCTGTACCCATACATAACCATCATATATATGGTAAGCATTGGATCTATATCTCCGCACCGGGTGCTCATTACAAGTCCTGGTAACGGAGAATACCCCATGGATGTGTCTATAGAACGGTTATTTTTGATCGCAGCAACACTGGCTCCTCCTGTTCCAAGGTGACATGCCACTATCTTAAGCCCCTCTAAGCCTTTATCAAGAACCCGTGTTGCTTCTTTGGTCACGTAAGAATAGGAAAGACCGTGAAAACCATATTTTCTGAAACCAAATTCTTCGACTATACGTTTAGGCAATGCATATGTGTACGCCTGTTCCGGTATTTTAGAGTGAAAGGCAGAATCAAAAGAAACATACTGAGAAATATCCGGCAAGTTTTTCCCGGTCTCCCGGATAACACTTAATGAGATGGGATTGTGAATAGGTGCTAACGGCAAACAGGCCATTAGTTTCTTAAAAACATCCTCTGTAATCATGACAGAGTCCTGAAACTCACTTCCTCCATGAACAAAACGATGTCCCACATAGTCAATTGAAATATTTTTCTCGGCTAGAAACTTCAAAGCTAAACCAGCAGCTTTTTGGTGAGTCTCGATCGGAAGGATATTTTTTGTCTCCTTGCCGTTATAGCTATTGCACAGAAATGATTCTTCTGCCCCCTTAACTCCAACCCTATGGGCTTTCCCGGACAGTAAGACTTTGACATCATCAGCCCCGTTTACTGTGAAAATTTTATATGTGAGTGAAGAACTTCCACAATTAAAGATTAGGATATTCAATTACTTTCTCCTTAGAGGGATCTATTTTATTCTAGTTCGTTTTGGAATTACTCCCGTGCCCATCTTATTATCTCTTCTTTTTAGCGGCACTGATTACAACAAACCCACCTTTACCATAACCCTCTAGCGGAGTCTCAATAGCTTTTATATTCCCGGGGAAATCAAATAAAGTCTGATAATATGAAAAATCTCCGAACCCCGTTTCTTCGAGTAGTTTTGTTATTTCTTTTACGCTGAACAATTGTGCTCCTTCATAAAACACACTCTCTTTTTCCTCATAAAATTTACCTAAGAAACTTTCTTTATCTACTATTCCTACAATGATCTTTCCACCCTTTTTCAACACTCTTGTTGCTTCCTCTAAAACTTTTCCAGGCTCTTGAACAAAACATATAGTGAAAATTATAGCTACATAATCGAAAGTTGAATCATCAAATGAAAGCTTTGCTCCTGACCCTATCCTTGCCTCTACCCCCCTATCTTTGGCAAGCTCGACCATTTTCTCTGATGAATCAATGCCTACACTGATCCCCAATGGCGCAGCAAACCTACCAGAGCCGACACCAACCTCTAGTCCATACCCTTTTGGAGGGATAACTTTTTTTACAGCTTCCAATTCTGATAAATAAGCAAATTTGTTTTCGTCATACCATGTATCATATCTTTTATAATATTTGTTAAAGAAATTATTCATTATTTAAGTCTCCCCACCATCCATCGTAAAACCTTTTCGTGTGATCCCTCATTTCTTTGTCTTTCTGAGTTTCAATGTCTTCTGCTTCTTTGAACGTGAATTTATAATTTAAACAATACTCTATCAATATTTCATTGGCATTATTGATCTGTTTGAATTTTTCCCCGCATTTTTCTTTATCTTTATCCTCACATTTATCAGGATGATACTTTACAGAAAGTTTCCTGAAAGCCTTTTTTATCTCGGGGATAGTCGCACTCTCGCCAAGTTTTAACGCTTTTCTAGCCTCATCTATTTGCTCATACTCGGACATCTAAACCTTTCCCCTTCTTTTGAGAGTATCTTTTCCGCTTACAGGTTTAACTTTTTTTCTCACACTTTTATAAACTGAAACCACATTTAATCCCTCAAAGTGCTTTTCGATCTCTTTCATCTTATTTTCAGACAAAGATTTTACTCCACAAGGTCGGAGCGGCGTATTAAGTTGGATTTCATCAGCTCCAATCTTCCCGGCTAACTGTGCTATCTCTTTTGCTTCTTTTTCATTTTCTTCTGTAAACATAATTTGAAGCGCTGATTTGCCGGTATATGTGCTCAAAAACTTCTTTATGCCCGCTACCACTTTTGACAGGCTAACCCCCGCTACGGGACCATCCATCTTTTTGAATACTGGCTCAGAAAAAGCATCAAGCTTAGCGACTACAAAATCAGCTTGGGACAGATCTTCTCTCACTTCTTTATCACACAAAAGAGATGCGTTGGTTAATACCGCAATGGGCTCTTTTCTTATCTTCTTTACCTCAGATATCATTTCCCCGAGGTTTTTGGCTAACGTAGGTTCTCCTCTGCCGGAAAAAGTAATATAATCTATATCCACTGGCGGCAATAATCTTAATTCTTCTATCAACTGTTCTGTAGGGACAAATACTTTTCTTTTCTTAGTATGAATTGTGGTTCTTCCTATCTGACAATAAATACAATCAAAACTGCATATTTTATCCTCAGCTGAAATAGGGTCAATCCCCAAAGAACTTCCAAGCCTCCAGGAAGGGACCGGGCCATAAATATATTTGTATTTTTTCCCGGTCATAGCCTACCCCTTTTGAGCTATCATGGTCCAGTGTCCCATATCATTAAAAATACTGATGCTGTACCCTTTCTTCTCGAAGAACGAGCACACTTGCTCCACCCCTGGGATCGAATGATCATGCGACCCCCCTTCCGCCTTATGAACTGCCTCTATAACCTCTCGTCCCTCTTCATTAAAGTCGGATATTATTATTTTTCCTCTGGAACAAAGCACTCTATCTGCTTCTGAAAGAAGTTCCTCAATACCCGCGACATGATGCAATAAATTAATGGCAAAAATACTTTTAAAACTGTCATCACCAAACCCCATACATGTTGCGTCCATAATATAAAATTTTACATTCAACAACACTTTTTCATACGCAAGCCTGGCAGCTGTTGTCTTTAAAGCGTCTTCATCGGTATCAATAGAGGTGAAGTTATAGCCGTCTTTAGCCAGGGAAACTGCGGTATAACCCGTTCCGGTTCCAATCTCTAACATATCATCCTCAAGGGGAGACGTCTTCTCAAGAAGAAAGTTTCTGTGTTTTTCAAAATCCATTCCCCTGTCCCTGTAGAGAGCAATCCTTTCTTCAAAATGCCTGTGAACTTCTTCGATCTCTTTATCTGTTAATTCCGGGACATATTCTATCATATTATACCTCCAATACTTTCCCCGCTTCTATTTTAATAAATTTTTCAGTTAATTTTTCCTTAAAAACACCGATCCCGTTTTCCCCGCTGCAATGAGCGGGTCCAACCTTTTCAACTCCTAGTTCATTTAATCTTTCCGTCACCTTCCTGATCTCTTCTTCCGTTTTGTCCTTTAAATGGAACCCCCCCAGAACACAATATATCTTTTCCCCCGCAAAACTTTCTTTTACCCTCTCTACAATCTCTATTATTCCGGGATGCGCACATCCAGTTACAATAGTCATTCCGTTTAGTGTCCTGATCACTAATGCCTGTTCCTCGATCCCCTTCCCCTTATATTCTCCAACAATCGGACTCGTTACAAAAATATTATTTCTTATTTCAACTATTTTCCCCGGTTCTACCAGAGACCCTTGTAAAATTTTAACTTTCTCCTTAAACTCCCCGCTAAAGCCTGGACAACCATACACTTTAACTGCTTTGCTACCTTTGAGAATACCTTCCACACCACCCATATGGTCTAAATGGTCATGCGAAATTACAATATCTTTCACACAAGACACATCTACCCCCATCTCACTCATATTATGAAGCAAACTTTCACTGTCTTCCCCCGTATCAAATAAAACACTACCCGCAACTAAACAGGAAAACCCCCAGCCTGCTAAAACGTCTTTTTTCATTGTTCTGTTGTCATATAAAACTTTAATTTCCACAACGACACCTCATGGCTTCAATAAATAATCTGCTATTGCCTTATATAAAGTACTTACCGCCAAAATTGAACAATGGCAGTGATTTTGAGGCAAACCATTCAAGAGTTTAATTATCCGTCCGGGCGCTATGTCTAACACTTCATATATGCTTTTTCCCAGCGCCAGACTGGCTGTCACCGAACCGCAAACACGTGTGGCTATGCACCCTTCTGTATAAAACTTTACTTCCTCAACCACGCCATCCTTGATCACAAGATAAAATTCCATCTCATCCCCGCAAGGCCCTTTTATGTAAGCGCTGCTCGTAGCATCGTTCATTCTGCCCAAATATGGCGGATTTGTGGCCAATTCTACAAGCTCTCCCGGGTAATGACTCTCATCATCTTCATGTGCGTTACTGCTCTCTACGCCTTCCATTTTGTCTCCTTTAATGATCTCCCATATAACCCGTCTTATTCTTGAGCAACCTTGGCTCTCCTTTACTCCTTACGGGCAGCGTTTCTTCCCGTAGATATCCTTCAAAATTACCCACCTCTATCCTTTTGCCCTCTTTGAAACTATCTAGAATGTATTGTTTTCTTTTATCCAGCCTCTTTATCAACTGTCCCGAAAAAGAATATCCACTTACCAGGTCCAGGCCCTTTTGCGTCAGAACAAACACAGGGATCTTTCTTGAAAGCTGCAATATTGCTTTCTTGCCTACTACCTTCCGCACAGGGTCTGAAGCACAACTCCAAACAATATCCGCATATTTTTCTATCTCCCGGATCTTTTCCTTTGTAGCACCGGTAGTACAAATTGTCAATACGGTAATTAATATTTGAAATTTATTCTCTATTTTTTCTATCTCTTTCAGATCTTCATCCATAAGGGCGTTTATCGTTACAGCAATATTTTTATACCCCAGCTCTGCTGCCTTTTCCACCCCTTTTATCTGGTCTATAGCAGCATCCTCAAAAACTACCTCACACCCTGCTTTTTTAAGCCGTTCTATAGTCCGGCCGACAGGCGAAGTATAAAAAAGTCCGTTCATTCTGGCTCCGATGCCCTGCACGACTTCAGCCCTGTTTACAACTACCGTTCCC
Organism: uncultured Planctomycetia bacterium; assembly: GCA_964457005.1. GTDB lineage: Bacteria > Omnitrophota > Gorgyraeia > Tantalellales > Tantalellaceae > CAYWDJ01. The sequence goes on along the minus strand of CAYWDJ010000011.1, from coordinate 7,165 downwards.
GCGCCGTCACAAACGACCACCGACGCATCGATAAGGCCCTGCCTCATGGCAAACATGAGGATCTCCGACGCCCCATAAGGTATAGCAATATTTTCACTGAAAAGCTCTCTGTTGCCGGTAAAAACCCCGAATTTAGTTATCTTTTCATTTATTATTTTTTTTATGGTTTCTTTTGTTGCCTCTAGACTGTCTGCATTTTGTATGTCCTTATAAAAACAAGCCGCCAGCGGGCAATATTCCATATATGGATCTGTTACGTCGACCACCTTCCCATCCCTCACAGCTACATATGAAGAATAAAACCTCAAAATATGCAAATCGCCGCACCCATCTTTATCCGCTTTGAATCTTGCCGGGATAGTCTTTACCTCTTTGCTGCCGCTGCTCACATTAAAACTCATTTCTTCCTGCCGGAATGGGCCAGCAAAAGAACATCTCCCACACTACACCCCACGTCCTCCGCAATAATGTGACACTTGGCCATAAAAAGAAAAAATACTTCCCTCTTCACTGAGGATAACGCTTCAAAGTTCCCCTGACCTTTGCTTATTATCATGTCCGCCTGATCAAATAATCTCAGGAACTCTTTCGAACAAACGGGAAGAACCGTACCGGGCGCGTCAGACCCTGACGACATTACCCGCGCTATTCTATCTATCCCGCAGACGACCGCGTCTTGAGCCAGGGCATCGTTAATGATGGGCTTTTCCTTCACCGCGAAAACAATATCTTTATCTTTGTCTCTTTGCTTTATTTCCTGGATAAGAATGTGGTCAAAAACAGTCTCTCCCGCGTTATCGGCCAGATAAAGAACACTTTTTGCTTTGTCCAAAACTCCGCAGAATTCGTCATAATTAAAAAATATGTTATCTTCGAGTTCAATAGCCTTATGCTCATCATTAAGGATCTTTTCAAGCTCGCCAGCCACATTCAATGAATTCTTAACCCCATAATCTATAATATTCCCCGCGATAGCCAATTCAACTGCCGTCCGCAATCTGTCATCACTATTGTCCACCTTGTTTCTCAACTCTGCATAAGCTCCCAATGCAAGCCGGTTACTTTTCTCTTTTATTTCCGCGTAAGGATCCTCTACTCCGGTATGCTTTTTTACTAAACCATGAATTATTCTTCCCATCTCGGGAGGAGAGGAATTTAAGGAAATGTCCGGGATCGCCCTGGCCACATCATCTAGTATTTTTTTTTGCACACGCAGATCCGCACCGCATATCTTTGCGGCTTCAAGTGCTTGCTTAAAAAAACAGGGTATGCATTCAAGATATGTTTTCATTTTTCTGATTCATCAATCTCGCCGAGAAGATCCCCGCCCCAAGAAATACAATAATACCGATCATTCCTCCCAACCAAACAGGAACAGAAGGAATAAACACGGATATTGTGATCAAAACTGTCATAATTCCCACAACTATCAACAAACCGCTCTTCATAAGACACCGTACCTTGCTATATTTACGAACCTCTATTAATCTTTCTGCAGTTTATCCCAAATACTACAGATCTCTTCCTTAACCTTTCCATCAGCAAATTCCACTATTGTTTTTCGTGCTACCATAGCTTCAACTACAGCCTTATCAAATGGTATTTTGCCTATAAGATCTATCTTGTTCGCCCGGCAATACTCTGCTATTGTCTCCGACGTGTCAAGATTCAAATCATACTTATTTATTACCAGCTTAACAGGCACGCCAAAATGCCTGGCCACCTGAATAACCCTGTCCGCGTCATGCAAACCCGACATTGTCGGCTCTGTTACAATTAAAGCACAATTCACGCCTGAAATAGACGCAATAACCGGACAACCTATCCCGGGCGACCCGTCAATAATGATCCACTCAAGGTCATTTGCTTCAGCCAGCTCTTTTGCTTTATTTCTTACCAGACTTACGAGTTTACCCGAATTCTCTTCGGCAACTCCCAGCTTCGCGTGGACCATAGGCCCGAATCTCGTGTTTGAAACAAACCATTCCCCGGTTGTATTCTCCTGCATTTTAATCGCGCCTTCGGGGCAAACAAAACTGCAAAACATACATCCCTCGCATGCGACAGGATCAACTATATAATCTTTACTTATCGCGTCAAACCGGCAAAGCTCCAGGCACTTTCCGCAATCGCTGCATTTATCCCTATCTATCACCGCTGTTTTCCCGCTTTTAAATAAGTTACGTTCTTTTATCTCCGGTTCAAGCAAGAGATGCAGGTCTGCCGCGTCAACATCACAATCCGCCATAACTTTCTTCTCAGCTAAAGCGGCAAAAGATGCTGTCACTATTGTTTTGCCGGTCCCGCCTTTCCCGCTTATAACAACTATTTGTTTCATAATATTCTTTCCTCTATTTCATTTTACTTGAAGCATCCTGTGCGGCCAATACGATCGCGTATTTTGTTGGTGAAGCCGTCAGGTAAGGGTGCGTTGCCACCTGCAATGTTTCCAATTCTGTAAGAGAAACTCTCTGCTGAATGGCCAAACTAATAATATTGATCATCTCTCCGGCAGACATTCCTCCGGAGACTTGTCCCCCCATAAGAATTGCTGATTGTTTTGAAAAAATTAATTTTACCTCAACCTTGTTCGTCCCTGGTAAAGCCGCTGGATGTTTATCCTCCCCTGCGGCATGCCCAACAACTATTTCAAATCCCTCTTTTTTTGCGCTGTTTTCCGTCAATCCTGCCGAGCCCAGAACCAAACCGTCAATATATGTAGAGTAAACACTAATCGTACCTTTATTCTCACGAATAACTTTTAGGCTGTACAGGTTAGCTCCCGCTATCCGGGCTTCAGCTGTTGCGGTTGAGGCAAGCATGACAGGAACATGCTTCCGGGTATAAAAATCTCTTTTGACCGCGCAATCTCCCACAGCAAAAATATCCGGGTCAACCGTTCTCATATATTCGTCTACCCATATCCCATTACCTTTCCCTATATCCAGACCCGCGTCTTGAGCTAATTTTGTGTTTGGCAAAGCGCCTATCCCCAATATTACACTATCCACTTCTAATTCTTCACCATTTTCAAAACACACTCCCTGCACCTTTCCCTCACCTGTAAACTTAACTACACGGCGCCCTTTAAAAAGCTTAACTCCCTGTGCTTCTAATTTACCTTCAACTTTCCGGGAAAATTCCCCGTCAAAAGAATTCGCTAACAGAGCAGGAAGCATTTCCACTAAACTTACATTAAGTGTTTTCATCTTCGAGATCTCATCGGCAAACTCAACACCAATAAAACCGCCGCCAACTACCAAAACATTTTTCCCTTTTTTGATCTCCTTGATAGCCTTCTTCAAATAATCCATGTCTTTGACTATGGGATAGATCCCCTCCTTTTCGATCCCCGGAATTTGAGGTATTATCGAGAGAGATCCAATAGCTATTATGAGTTTTTCGTATAAATATTTTTCTCCCGCGAGCGTCTTCACGGCCTTTTCTTCCCGATCGATCGTTACCGCCTCTCCAACCACCACTTCGATCCCTTTCTGTTCCAAAGGAACCGTACCAAGTTTATTATCCCCGGGGTCCTCAAGGCTTGAAAACATGTACGGGATCCCGCACGGGATAACACCTTTTTCTATATTTTTAAGAACTACTATCTTCTTGTCGGGATAATATGTATGCGCTGTAATAGCGCTTATAATGCCGGCCGGGCCGGCTCCAAGAACTAAAATATCGGTTTTTTTGTTCATTAAGATCTTACTCCTTTTGAGTTATTATTTTTATCGCGGCAAATAATTCCTGGAATTCTTTTTTCTTATCCGGGAACGCTTCGACAATTGAGACACCTTTTGAATAGGCGCTGGCAATTTCCCTGTCAAAAGGTATTTTCAACAGTATAGGAATGTTTTCTTTTTCACAATATTTATCAGTTTCATCATCCCCGAGATCGGAACGGTTAACAACAACGCCAAAAGGAATTTTCATTTCACGAAGGACTTCCACCGCAAGAACCAGATCGTTCAATCCAAACGGAGTGGGCTCGGTGACAAGAATACAAAAATCAGTTCCCTGTATAGATGTGATCACCGGACAGGACGTCCCTGGAGGTGCGTCAATAATAACAGTTTTTCCAGGATCTATCCGTTTTTTTACCGCCCTTATCACCGGGGGGGCCATCGCTTCCCCGATGTTAAGCCGTCCATGAATAAAGTTGATATCCCCGGCTTTACCTTGTTCCAAAATTCCCACAGCTCTTTCCACCTCTTTTATACATCCTTGGGGACATAGATAGGTACATGCGCCGCAGCCATGACAAAGTTCCGGAAAAATAAGGGTTTTGCCTTTGGCATTATCCCCGGAAGGAATAACGGCTATTGCATTATATGCGCAGACCTCCTGGCACTTTCCGCAAAAACTGCAGTTTGACTCATCTACCTCGGGAACAAGAATAGACACAGTCTCCGTTTTCTCAATATCGGGTTTTATGAAAATATGAGCATTCGGCTCCTCAACATCACAATCCAACAACTGCACATCCCTTTCTAAAGAAAAAGCAAGATTTGTAGAAACCGTGGTTTTTCCTGTCCCACCCTTCCCACTCGCTACAGCAATAATCATATTTAGTTCTCCCTGACCATTTTACTCCCACATTCCGGACATTTCATGTCGGCACAAGGCATCCCCGCCTTATGAACCACTTTTGCCCCACAACCGGGACACACACAATTACCGCTCGGTCCCATCCCAGGCCTACCTCCCCGTCCTTGTCTTCCTCCGCCAACCGGACCTTGCCCCAAAGACCCCGTACCATTACCTCCTGGCATAATACACCTCCTGGATGTTAAAACTTTTACACGCTGATCGCTTCAACCGGACACTGGCTTATGCACGCGCCACAATCTACACATTCTTCGCTAACAACTGCTTTCCCGTTTTCGATCACTATCGCGCTAACCGGACAAACGCCTACGCAAACCCCGCATCCTGTACATTTTTCATTATTTATTGTTACTGCCATCATTACTCCTTTCTTTCGGCTATTAATGCTTACTTTTATTTAGTTCCAAAATGGGAGTCAACACTAGGTCCCTGGGTTGATTCAAACTCGCCTTTTTTGTACCTTTCAATTACCTCTTTGATACTGCCTGAAACACCGGTAATAACATTAACTCCCGCGGCTTCCAGCGTCTGAAAAGCATTTGGCCCAACATTTCCTGTCAAAACCACTTTGACTCCTTTTTCAGCCATTGCCTGGCCTGACTGAATTCCTACCCCCCCCATTCCGTCCTTATTGGAATTCTCCATAACCTCAGTTTCACCACTATCGGTATCGGCAATTACAAAATACTGGCAACGTCCGAACCTTGGATCTACCTGGGTTTCAAGATCTTTACCTTGTGCTGTAATGCAAATCTTCATTTTTCACAACCTCCTTCCTCATTTTCCTCATCATTGGGATGATCACATTCAGTTTTATCAAGCCCGTATCCTTTTCCGGCACCGGGCTTACATAAACTTTCGCCGCCTTCAAGGATCCCTCCCACAATTTTTTCTATCACATCGTCTATCTGGCCGCTAACTCCAACTATCTTGTCGATCCCCTGCTCGGAAAAAAGCTGAACCGCGTTCTGCCCCATCCCCCCGGCAACAATACAGCTCACTCCTTTGTCATGCAGAAACTGCGGCAAAAACCCCGGATGATGCCCCGGATTTGATATAACCTCTTTAGCCGTTACTGCCCCGCCTTCAATATCAACTATTGTAAATTCCGGACACCGCCCAAAATGAGCGGATACATTATCACCCTCCGTGGAAATAGCTATACGCATATTGACCTCCATGTTTTTAGTTAGCGCTCTTCCTGTTATTTATTATTTTCCAGCATACTGATCCGCTTTTGAATCTCCGACAACTCTCGTTTAAGAGCGTCTTCCTGAAAGCGCAAGGCTTCCTTATCTTCCGCGGATACCGCTGCTGATCTCTGCCAACCAGGCATACCTGTGGCATAATATTGGTTCCTCCAACCTCTCGCTCCCCCGCGTCGCGGAAACCTGCCTGTTGGCATATTGCCATTCGATCCACCAACAGGGATAACACAATATCCTCTACCGCCTCCAGTCATCGCGCCCGTTCCTCTTGGACCTGTTCCGTCATAACCTGGCATAATACACCTCCTTTTACTTTTTACTTCTGCATTTATCACACAATCCATAGAACTGAATTATGTGACTTTTAATGTCAAAATTATATTTTTTTGACAACCCTTTTTCCGCTCGTTTTAAAAATTCCATCTCTTCATCAATAAATTCAATATATTCAATTATCCTATTACAACTCGTGCATATCAGGTGGTGATGATGCTCTTTCTTAGAACCTACTACCAGTTCATACCTGGCTCTGCCGTCACCAAAATCGAATTTAACGACCATCCCCATCTGTATTAAAAGTTCCAAAGTTCTATAAACTGTAGTAAGCCCCACATTCGAATATGTTTCATGTACTTTCATGTATATATCTTCGGCACTAAGGTGTTCATCCGTATTGTTCAAAACATCAATTATGGCCTGTCTGGGAACGGTCATCCTGTATCCGCATCCCCTGAACTTTCTGCCCATCCCCGGCCCTATCATTCCCCTTCCCTCCGGCATATCTGCCTCCCCCTTAATGAAAATGGTTTTCATTATCAATGATACCTCATGTTTCTAGCGCTGTCAAGACACAATTCTATCATGCATGAACTTGTAATGAGAGTATATAGCAGGAGTACTTCTGAAATGCTTGTTTTTTAAGGGGGTTGTGACTAAACCCGGGAGAGGTGTCGGCCTCTCGGTCACCTCTCTGCGAAATTTATATAGATCCCGGGTCTCGCTCCGCTCGCCCGGGATGACAATCTCTCGTTCAGTGGGAATTCGCTGTTTGTCATCCCGGAATTTGCCGCAGGCAAATATCCGGGATCTTTTTATGCAATGAGAATAGATCCCGGGTCTCGCTTCGCTCGCCCGGGATGACAACTTGTAATGACTTCGCCAACTGGGATGACAAGGTTGGAGGTTTTCCTTCCACTTGGGATGACAAGGTTGGAGGTTTTCCTTCCACTTGGGATGACAACTTTGGGAGTTTATATAAGTATAATGCTGTCATTGCGAGGAGGGCCGAAGAACCGACGCGGCAATCTCTTCAACTACTGTTATTTATTGGGATTGCTTCCCTGCCT
>CAYWDJ010000010.1:0-21078 GCA_964457005.1 uncultured Planctomycetia bacterium | reverse complement strand
CGGAAACTGCCACTCTTCCCACAGAATATTTATATATATCTTTTTCAAAATCTCCCCATTCCTTCGCCTTGATCCTTCCTTCACCTTTCCCGTTCTTATCGTTTTCATACTCTGTGATCATCGTGAGAACATCTTCAAGAGGCATGTTGTCTATCGCATATTTAATGAACCTTTTCATGCCATCAGAATATTTCGACGTTTTCACTTCCCCCCAGGACAATCTGTGGGACATCTCTGTTCTACCATCATCTTTTGCCTCATGTAACACTAGTGCCATGAGCATGTCGTTATCCGCTTTCAATTTTCCCATGGTCTCCCCGGTCACGTACACATCAATGATATTTTCATCGACACGCCCGATCCTCATAGCCATGTTCAACATACCGTTTACCTCAAACATCGCTCCCGTGTGAGATGAATCCAAAACATGTAAATTTACGGTCATCCCGTCAACCTCCAGACCCTCCAATCCCTCGGTCTGCAATGCGCCCTCTATAAGATTCGACACCTCCATGTCCTGGATCTCCAGCTCAGGTCTTCCGACACCCGGTTCTTTGGCGAAAGACACTTCAGTCCCCGGCATTACGATGAAATCGTAGCCAATAAGTTTAACATCTGGGACCGCCAAATCGTAACTCTCAGATTCACCCACAAGCACGCTTGCCGACAATACTCTGTCTCCTAAAGAGACCTGAAACCCGGGAACAGCCAGATCCTTTTCGTTTTGCGATATCACTACCAGCCCCCACTCTGTCTCGACTATAAAATCGCTCTCAGGATTGCTAACAAGTTTCTCAAAGATCTCTTTCTCCAGTGAGATCATCCTTTCCTCGTCTCTATTGATCCCCATTTCCGAAAATAAACTCTGTATGGCAATGTTTGATTTTTTTGGACTGTATGTCAATATGTTCTCCGCAAACTCATCGAACTCTGACCTGTCTCCCGCCAAAAGACGAAAATACGGGCAATCGGCTTCAACTTTTAGCTTGGGCATAACTTCGATATATGAGTAGCCCCTTTTATTGAATAACTCTTTTAAGTTGCCCGTATGGAATCCCCCTGTGACTAAAATTGCCGCGTCCTTTTTATCATCATTCATTTTTGTTTCAATGTTATTGATGAACGCATCATCCCTTTTCAAGGAATACTCATAGAACTTCCCCATATTGTCCCTATATTTATCTAATTTATCGATCCCAGACGGCACCCTAAGATCTAAACCATATTGCGGAGCATTTCTACTGAAGAAATCAGTAAACCTTTTCACTCTGTAAGCTTTTTTGTTTTTCTTGTAGAGGTCATATTCATCTTTCACAAGAGCAACACTGAACATATCTTTCATCACATTCAAGTTATTGTCCAGTTCGTATAACGTCTCCTGGTCTTCGGTCTCAAAAAATCCGACTGTAACGGAATCAACCAAGACATCCAGCTCTTTCAGCATCCCCGCTTTATCTATTAATTCAAATTCTTTCACATATTCCGAGAACTTCACTAAATTTGGAAAATCCGTATAGTTGACACCGGCAAGATTCGCCTTTGTGAAGATATAGCCATAGAAGTCCTCTCTTGTTATATCCCCCTCTTTTAGCTGGACAGTCTTTACAATTAGACGCTCAAGATCGCGTTTAGAAAGTCTTAACTCAAGTCTGTCAATTAAATCTTCTCTTTCTTTTTCAGCTCTTTTAAAATCAACATCTTTTTCCATGTCGACCACTTTTATAAGGGCATTAACACCCGCATAGCGGTCAGTCTCCACTCCCGCATCTTTTGCCTTCCCCACAAAGAATTCAACATATTCCTTAAGTTCGACATCCCCGTCGCGATACCTCTCAACGACTGCTCCAAGCTCCTTAAGCTTAGGGGAATACATTCTTTCCTTGCAATTCGATATACCGTTTGATAGAAAGTCTAAACACTTATCAGCGTCATTTTTATTCGAAAGGGAGTTTCGATAAACCTCTAGGTTGCCGGCATAAAGCTTAGGGTTTTCTATCCCGAAAAGTTCCACTCGATAGGAACTATTTATCGCAAAATATTCCGGTCCATTTATGCGGCCTTCTTTTACAAAATAGTCGGTTACCTGTTCTCGTACGGTTTTATCCGCAATATCACTAAAGAGTGACAGGTCATATTCACCATGGCCTCCTTCCATGAAGACCAGATCAATGCCATAGTTCGTATTGACGTAATCGACTATGTTTGCCAGTGAATGCTGGGCAGAATAGTTACAGTGTGCGTCCTGTATGTGGATGATAGTCTTTCCATTGGCACCAGTGAACGACTCTTTTATATTGCCAAAACGTAGCGGCACAGAATAATCACTCAGGATATTGGCAGGAGATATCCCTGGTTCTGCCCATGCTGTTTGTTGTCCCGGAGAAAGAACGGTGCAGCTTACTAAAAAGAAAACCACCATAACAATACGAATGGCTTTAAATAAAGGAGATGCATTACTAATTTTCTGGAACAACATGGTCCACCTCCACATTAGCAAACTTAATAAAAAGATTAAGAACTTATAAAAAAATTATGCCTGTACATTTTACGGACATCTTAGCATCTATTCTCCTAATACAATATTACACTACTGAGCAACAAAAACAAGGCGGTTTTTCTGGCTTTTTGATACTTTAATGGATTTAAGCTGTTTGTTTGTAATAGTTTATGGCGGGCAGTCTGAAAGATATCCGAATTATACATCAAAAAAAAGCGGACACTTTAAGTGTCCGCTTTTAGCGATTTTCCAAGAATAGTAAAGGTTAGCTTAACCTCGTATTTTTTTGAATAACTCCGTAAGACGGGGAACAACCTTGAAAAGGTCATCAACAATACCATAAGTAGCAACGCTGAATATCGGCGCGTCCGGATCCTTGTTGATAGCAACTATAACGTCTGCAGATTTCATTCCGATAAGGTGCTGGATCTGTCCGCTTATACCGCAAGCGATATAGAGCTTTGGACAAACTGTTTTTCCTGTCTGGCCTACCTGGTGTGAATAAGGGATCCAATCGGCGTCAACAGCCGACCTTGAAGCGCCAACCGCTCCGCCAAGAGACAATGCAAGATCCTTTACCATGCCAAAATTCTCAGCAGAACCAAGCCCTCTTCCCCCGGAAACTATGATGTCAGCTTCAGAAAGGTTAATGGTCTCTTCAATCTCTTCTACAATATCTATAAGCCTTGTACGCGTTGAATATGTCTCATCATCAAAGCTCTCTTTTATTATCTCACCCTTACGCGACTTATCTGGCTCGGCCTCCTGCATAACCTTATGACGCACTGTTGCCATCTGAGGCCTGGAATCAGGAGTTATAATGGTCGCCATGATATTTCCACCGAATGCCGGACGAGTCTGAAGAAGGATCTTTTCTTTGTCATCGATATCGAGTCCGGTACAATCCGCCGTAAGCCCCGCTCTTAAAGTTACAGCTACGCGCGATATAAGGCTCCTCCCTATAACCGAAGCGCCGCACAGAACTACTTCCGGCTTGTACTTCGCTACCATCTTTGTAAGAACCTTAGTATACGGATCATCCTGAAAAACCTTGAGCTTGGGAGAATCAATAAGATAAACCTTGTCCGCTCCGCGTTCGATCAGGCCCTGACACTTGCCTTCAACATTGTCTCCAAGAAGAACAGCGCAAAGATTTGATCCAAGCTTATCAGCGAGCTCCCTGCCCTTACCTAAAAGCTCATACGCTATGGACTGTACTTCTCCTTTTTTCTGCTCGGCAAACACCCAAACATCTTTGTATTCAGAAAAATCTATTTCCGGCTTCTTGGATTCTTTTTTCTCTAAAATTATAGCGTCAAACTTACATCCTTCAACGCACGCTCCGCAAAGCGTACATTTCGTGAGATCGATAACGGCTTTCTTAGCCTGCATCTCGATCGCTCCGAACGGACAAAGTTTAACACAAAGAGTACAGCCTACACATTTATCGTTTAATACCTGAATTGGATCGTTAGCCATAATAAACCGGTCCTTTATCCTATTACTACATCTTTTAAAAGTTCTGACAACTCTTTTGCCTTCTCATCGGGTTCTCCAGCAAGAACCCTCCCGCCTTCCCGCGGCGCCGGAGTAAATATCTGCGAAACCCTTGTAGGAGATCCATCCAGACCTATTTTGTCATCATCACAATTGAGGTCTTCGGCTGTCCAGGTCGGTATTTCAATTTTCTTAGCTTTCATCTTTCCCTTAAGCGAGGGCAGCCTTGGATCGTTAATCTCTTTTACAACTGTAAGAACCACTGGGAAAGGAGTTTCAACAATGTCATATCCTTCCTCAGTCATTCTCTCAACCGTCGCCTGAGTTTTATCGAGTTTCTCTATTTTCTTTACATATGTAACCTGTGGAATATCAAGCTGCATTGAAATGCCGGGACCTACCTGAGCGGTATCCCCGTCTGATGCCTGCTTACCGCAAAAAATAATACCAAAATCACCTATCTTTTTAATAGCCTGGGCAAGAGTATAACTTGTAGCCCAGGTATCGCTGCCGGCAAATTTTCTGTCGCTCAAAAGCACGGCGCTGTCGCACCCCATGGACACCGCTTCCCTTAACGCGACTTCCGCCTGGGGAGGCCCCATAGTAACGGCCACAACTTCAGAGCCCTCAAGGCGCTCTTTCACACGGATAGCCTCTTCTATAGCGTACATGTCAAATGGATTAATTATAGACTCTACACCTTCGCGTTTAAGCGTGTTTGTGACAGGATCGATCTTAACGTCGGTAGTATCCGGGACTTGTTTTATGAGTACCAGTATTTTCATTGCTTCCACCTAATTTCTTATTGTGATTTATGCGAGGCTTCCTTTTATCAATGCAGACGCAATAACACTTCGCTGGATCTGATTAGTTCCTTCATATATCTGAGTGATCTTTGCGTCTCTCATGAGCTTTTCAACCGGATATTCTTTCATGTATCCATATCCACCGAGAATCTGAACCGCGTCAACCGTCACCTTCATCGCCGTATCAGACGCGAAAGTTTTACAAATGGCTGAAGGTTTCGCAATGCTCTTAATCCCGGCATCTATCATTCTTGCGGCTGAATAAACGAGCGCACGAGCACCTTCGGTCTGTATCGCCATATCAGCGAGCATAAACTGGATGCCCTGAAACGTTGAAATGGAAGCTCCAAACTGTTTCCTCTCGCGAGAATATTTAACAGCTTCATCAAGAGCTCTCTGCGCTATGCCAACTGCCTGTGCGGCAACTCCCGGGCGGGAGTGGTCAAAAGTCTTCATCGCAACAATAAACCCGAGTCCTTCTTTTCCAAGAAGATTCTCTTTAGGAACCTTACAATCCGTAAAAATAACTTCGCGGGTTGCCGAACCTCTGATCCCGAGCTTATCTTCTTTTTTACCAAAACTTATCCCTGGATAATCTTTCTCGACAATAAAACAACTGGCACCACGGGCACCCTTTGATTTGTCGGTAAGAGCGACAACTGTATAAGTCTCAGCTTCACCGGCATTGGTTATCCACTGTTTTGTCCCATTGAGAATGTAGTGGTCACCATCTTTTATCGCAGTCGTCTTAATGGCTCCAGCATCTGATCCGGCTTCGGCTTCTGTAAGACAAAAAGCTGCAAGCTTTTTACCCGAAGCTAAGTCCGGCAGATATTTTGCCTTCTGCTCATCGTTACCGTAAAGTATTATAGGAAAAGTCCCTAAACCCGTAGCAGCAAAAGCTAAAGATATACCGCCGCATCCCCACGAAAGTTCTTCAGTAGCTATCGCGAGATCCATGACGCCACCACCCATCCCGCCGTATATTTCCGGTATATAGACACCACAAATGTCAGATTCGGCAAAGATCTTCACAATCTCCCATGGAAATTCATTCTTTTCGTCATATTCCGCCGCAACCGGCGCTATTTTTTCCCTGGCGATCTGTCGGCACAGATCTTGTACCATTTTCTGCTCTTCGGTCAAGAGATAATCCATTGTGGAGCTCCTTACTTCGTTTAAATTTATTCTAAGTCAGTTTAATCTACAAACTTCTTAATGCAAAGTGTAACATTATGTCCGCCAAACCCCAGAGAGTTGCTAGCAACAACATCAACCTTAGTTTCTCTGGCTACATTAGGAACATAATCCAGGTCACATTCTGGATCAGGTGTTTGATAGTTTATTGTTGGAGGCAATACTTGGTTCTCTATGGCTTTCATGCAGGCGATAAGCTCCGCGGCTCCCGTAGCTCCAAGAAGGTGTCCTGTAACACCCTTGGTCGAACTTACCGCAATCTTCCTGGCACAGGCTCCAAAAACAGACTTTATGGCTGCCGACTCCATTTTATCGTTCAAAGGAGTAGACGTGCCATGCGCGTTAACATAATCTACATCTTCAACATTCAATCCTGCATCCAACAGGGAAGCTCTCATACATCTGACAGCTCCGTCCCCTCCCGGATCCGGCGCGGTCATGTGATAAGCGTCACCGCTCATACCGTAACCCACCATTTCGGCATATATTCTGGCGCCTCTCTTTTTGGCATGCTCAAGTTCTTCTAAAAGTACAACTGCGGCTCCTTCACCCATACAAAACCCGTCTCTATCTTTGTCAAAAGGCCTGGATGCATGTTCCGGATCATCGTTGCGCGTAGAAAGAGCCTTTAACGCACAAAACCCTCCAAAACCCATCTTTGTTATCGCAGCTTCGGATCCTCCTGCAACCATGATATCAGCTTCATCCCTCTGGATGATCTTGAAAGCATCACCAATTGAGTGGCTAGCGGTAGCACAAGCTGTTACGGCCGCGGAGTTAGGCCCTTTGAACCCTAGTTCGATAGAAACAACACCCGATGCCATGTTAACAATAAGCATGGGAATGAGGAACGGCGACAATCTCGAAACGGCTAACGCCTCGTCCGGATTGGAAAGGTACTTGGTATGTTCGGCTTCAATGGTATGCAATCCGCCGATACCCGACCCTATATATACACCGGCCTTTTCCCTCGATATAGTATCGACATCAAGCCCCGAATCTTCAACGGCCATTTTTGCAGCACCGATCGCGAACTTGACAAACCTGTCAAGACGCCTTTCCTGTTTCAGGTTCATGTATTTGCTGGCGTCGTAGTCGGTTACTTCTGCCGCTATCTTTGAAGGGAACGCAGTGCAATCAAAAGCTGCAAGCTTAGATACCCCGGTCCTGCCTTCAACTACATTCGACCAGAAATCTTTTATGTTACTCCCCACGGGAGTAACAGCACCTACTCCCGTAAAGACTACTCTTCTATTTGGCATGATTTTCTTCTGGGTTGGTTATCTTGGATTACTGCTGCGCAGCTTTTCCTTCAACATACTTTACAGCTTCACCCACCGTGGTAAGCTTTTCAGCATCTTCATCAGGGATCTCAGATCCAAACTCTTCTTCAAGAGCCATAACAAGCTCTACAGTGTCGAGAGAATCGGCACCAAGATCGTCAATAAATTTCGCATCGTCCTTTACTTCTTCAGCCTTTACTCCAAGCTGCTCCGCAACTATAGATTTGACTTTTTCAGATATCTCGGACATGTTTCCTCCTTTTACATTTGGTTAAAATAAATTTTCTTACATCACCATTCCGCCATCAACCTTGATGACTTGCCCTGTTATATAGGCCGCTTCTTCACTGACCAAGAACAAAGCCAAGTTGGCTACATCTTCCGTAACCCCCATCCTCTTAAGCGGAATGAGACCAAGCAATGCGTTCTTTGTATCGTCCCCGAGCTTATCCGTCATATCTGTCTTGATAAAACCCGGCGCGACAGCATTAACATTAATATTACGTGATCCTAATTCCTTTGCTACACTTTTTGTAAGAGCAATAAGCCCACCCTTACTCGCGGCGTAATTTGCCTGCCCCGCGTTACCAATAACACCTATTATAGAGGCCATGTTCACTATCTTTCCGCCTCTAGCTTTCATCATAGAACGAGTGACCGACTTGATGCAATTGAACGCACCTTTAAGATTAACATCAAGAACCGAGTCCCACTCGCTTTCCGACATTCTCATAACTAAATTATCTCTGGTAATGCCGGCATTGTTGACAAGTATATCCAATCTGCCAAAATTGTCAAGAATTTTCTTAACGAAGGCTTCGACCTCTTCAGGCGATGTCACGTCTACCTTTTCCGCCAGGACCTTTCGGCCGGTCTCTTTCTCGATATCTTCCTTTGTGGCATTCAGAATTTCGGGGTTAACGTCGCAAATCGCGATGTCGGATCCCTCTTTTGCGAAAAGCATCGCTATCTCTCTACCAATACCTCTCGCCGAACCAGTTACTAAAGAAACTTTGTTTTCCAACTTCATATATTCCTCCAATCTTATCGAAGTCAATTGTAGCAATATTATATAATTTGTCAAGACATATTCGAAGATGTTGTGTGCTAAAAAATACTAAACCCAACATAATGACGTTTTTAATATTATATTGTAGAGAGGGCTTGACAGTAGGACCTGTTAGATCTCGGTTGGTTCCATTCTCCTTGAGAATTCACCGCCCGTATAGGCGTCAATATATGCCGTAAGTTCCTCCACCCGAAATGTCTTCTCCATTGATGCGTTCCCAATGGATACTTCCCGAATGAGCTTCTTCCTTTCGAAGTACAGCCGTGTAACTTCTTCCAGAATATCTTCCCTGAGCTGTACCATGAGCTTGCTTCTAACATCGATACTGGTCTGGGACTCGTTCCAGATAAGATCCGAAATGTCCCAGGAAAGGTCAATATCCCAGTCCGATCCTTTTTCACTTGGTCCGTCAACTATATAGTACCGTGATGCACTTTTGTATATCTCGACATTGTCGTCGACGGACTCGGAAAAACCTATTGATAATTTGGGCAAGAGAGCCTTCCATCTGGCGCCGGTTCTCCATCCATTAATTTTTTTTG
The DNA here is from genome assembly GCA_964457005.1 of uncultured Planctomycetia bacterium. Classification (GTDB taxonomy): domain Bacteria; phylum Omnitrophota; class Gorgyraeia; order Tantalellales; family Tantalellaceae; genus CAYWDJ01. The sequence continues at coordinate 12,187 of CAYWDJ010000010.1, read as the reverse complement.
GGGACACCTCAGCATATTCTATGGCCATCGTCTGGACTTCCCGTATCGAAGGCCCCTCCGCAAACACCCTCTTGCCATTAGTTGAACCCATACCGAGGTCATATCTGCCGCCAAATATCCTTTCCTTATATACACGCCGTTTTCCCGCCACCCAGACCCATGTTTCATTTAACCTATCCTTTTGAACGGCCAGAGCTGATATCCCCCCAAAAGAAGGCTCCTTAAATATGGTATCCCAACCCCCGGTAGCCCTGTTATACAGGTACACTGTTTTGTCCGTGGCCGAAACAAGGTCCGTCCCGCAAAAAGCCGCGAACTCGACATGGCCTGACGGAAGGCCGGTGGTCCCAATTTTTTCTACCTGAAGATTTTTCTCCATACCAACTATTCCGCTCTTCGTGACGACATAGAGCCTGTCAAACGAGTATCTGTCAAATCTTCCGCACTTGTCCCGAAATCCTTCCCCTCTATCTTCCATGAGAACATCTATCTCTATCTCATTCTCACTGGCAAAACTCGAAAGGCCTCTTTTTTTCCAACTGCTCTCCCCCTCTTCTAAAAAGAACAGGCTCCCCTCAGAGAGCAAGTATATGCTGTCGTTAAATACCCGAACATCATCTATGGTATCCCATGAGCCGCCTTTTCCAATAGTTTTCCAATCACCTTTTCCATATTCATACAAGGCCCCTTTCGTCCAAGCCAAAACATTGCCATCCTTAAATGGCATGGCGCCCATGACATCACTTTTCCCTTCAACTTTTTTCCAGAAAAACTCGGAGCCTTCACGTGTTCCTATATATAGACCGCCCGACACCGCCAGAACCAATTTCTCTCCGGTCCCGTCTATCATTCTTACGTCAACAGACCCTCCGGGAAGATCAACCGGTTCCCAGACCGCTCCGGAATCAATGGAAGCATAAAGACCTTTATCCGTCCCCAAAAATACGGTGTCTGTACCGCTTATCGAATAGATATATTGAATATTTCCTGCTATCCCATCGCCCTTTGTAATCCATCCCTCCCCGGAAGCCATACTCTGTATCGTACCGGCAAATAAAAGGAAAACTGCCACCAAAATAATGCAAAATATTCTTGAAAAATTGCCCATTTTCACTCCTTTTTTGACTAAATCTCCGAATCCACTAAAATCTTGACATTAAGCCCAATTTCTCTTAAAATATTAACATAAGTTAAACGCGGATCCGATTCAGGATCTTTCGCGTATTTAAGGCGAGTGAACATCCCCTACCCTCACTCGCCTTTTTATTATAAAGCCTATTTGATGATTTGTCAACTTATTTTTAACTATTCGCATAATGCATGGTAGCCTCTTGGTGAATGCAGGTGCTCGAACACCGAACTCAAAAAAATCGTTATGCAATAAATACTTACACTTTTTTGATCAGCTTCTCCTGCAAAGTATTTAAGGCATCGATTTCTTGAAAGGCGCACAGAGACACCTGCTGTTCGCCATGACTTGCATTCCGCCATCTCAATGCGGTATAATCCATACTATGAATAAATTTCCTGACAATTTTCTATGGGGCGCGGCCACGAGCTCTCACCAGATCGAAGGCGACAATTTTTATAATGACTGGTGGGCATGGGAACAATCAGGAGGGACCGACCCTTCCCTGAAAGCATGCGACCATTACAACAGATATAAAGAAGATTTCCTTTTGGCTAAGGGGTTGAACCATAACGCTCATCGCCTTGGCCTGGAATGGAGCCGGCTTGAAAAAGAGGAAGGGGTCTGGGACGAATCGGAATGGCAGCATTACAAAAATGTTATTAGCTCCCTACTAGAACTGGGCATAACTCCTGTCGTAACGCTTAACCACTTTACCCTCCCTCTCTGGCTTGCTAATAAAGGCGGATGGACAAATGATGAGTCTGTCGATCGCTTTACACGGTTCAGCGAAAAAGCTTACATGGAACTTGGGGATAAAGTCGAATACTGGATAACCATAAACGAACCGCATGTGCTTGCTTTTCTGGCTTATTACAAGGGCATATGGACCCCGTGCAAACATAATTTTGAAGAGGCTGTTCTTGTGCTTAGGAACATGCTGAAGTCGCATGCTATTATTTATGACAGCTTGAACAGGATAGCAGCGACCTCCCCAACATTAATAAAACCCAAAATTGGCGTCGCAAAAGCAGTATCGGCTTTTCATCCGTGCAAAAAGTCTTCTCCTCTGGCATGGCTATGTACTTTCCTAAGAGCGAGATTCCACAACCAGGCATTTGTCAGATCTCTGGTCAAAGGCAAGATCTTGCTACCAGGACATTATGGAGAAAAACTCCAGACTAAGAACACACTGGACTTTATCGGCCTCAACTATTATTTCCGCCAGTTCATACGAACCCCTAAGTCCTTCAGAAAGAATCCATTTGGCGAGGAATGCGGCCATGAAGAACATGCTTCACCCGAAAACCTGACCGATATGCCCTGGGAAATATATCCTGAAGGAATGTATGAAGTTGTTACCAGCTTCAACAAGTATGGCCTTCCCATAATGATAACAGAGAATGGCCTTGCTACAAGAAATGACGCAAAGAGACAAAGGTATATCAAAGGACATCTCCAAAACCTTTTGCTCGCCATGAACAAAGGCTCAAAAGTTATAGCCTACCTACACTGGTCTCTTCTTGATAATTTTGAATGGGCTGACGGATATGGCAAACGTTTCGGGCTCATAAGCGTGAATTATGACACCCAGGAAAGAACCGTCACGGACGCTGCCAGATACTATACCGACATAATCAGGTCAGGCTGCATCGGAGACTAAACTCAACTCCTCTTCACTCAGCTGCCAGAGGGAAGCTCCAAGATTCTGATCAACCTGATCGACTTTTCTGCATCCAACAATACAGCTAGCGACATTCTTATTGGAAAGAACCCAGTTAATGGCCACATGAGCAACCGGCACTTTACGCTTTGAGGCTATTTCTTCAAGGACATCAACGATCGCCCTCGACTTTGACCAAAAAGGTTCTTTATAGAATTTGTAAAAGAAGGACCTGACATCGCCCCTTGAGAATTGCGGCGGTCTCTTGTATTTACCGGTCAATATGCCTCCACCAAGAGGCCCATACGCAAGAATTGAAATATCCTTTTCTTCACAAAACGGAATAAGCTCATCTTCTATTGTTCTGTCCAGCAAAGAATACTGCATCTGGTTATTTACTACCGGTGAAAACTTCAGGGCGTCTCCAAGCAGCTCTTCATTAAAATTTGAAACTCCTATATATCTTATCTTTCCCTCATCAACAAGCTTATTAAGTTCGGTAAAAGTCTCTTCCATGGGAGTATTTGGATCAGGCCAGTGACACTGGTATAGATCGATCTTCTCTACGTTCAATCGTCTCAGGGAGTTTTCTATTTCTTCCCGAACAAACGCGCGGCTAAGATTATGTCTTATGGACGTACCATTTTGTTCCAGCCCGCATTTGGTGGCTATAACAACATTCTCCCTTGAACCCTTAAGAGCCTTGCCTATTACTTCCTCAGACCTGCCTGAGCCGTACACAGGAGCCGTATCGATAAAGTTAATACCTTCCAACACCGCTTCCCGTACAACCTTTATAGACTCATCGTCATTCGCCTCTCCCCAGCAGTCCCCGCCGAACACCCATGTACCGAGACAAATGGTTGAAACTTCCAAATCCGAATTCCCTATCTTACGAAACTCCATATCACTCTCCCTTTGGCAATATTATATCACATAAAAATAAATCTGCCATATGAGGGTGGATGTAAGGCTTTCGAGCACCGCACTCAAAAAAATCGTTATACCTTAAACTCTTACACTTCTCTGCTTTGCTGCACCTGCAGAACATAAAAGGTATCGATTTTTTGATAGGCGCGCAGAATGCCTTATATCCACCACTGATTGCATTGAAAGGAAAGATATGGTATGTTTTACGCATCATGATACGCAAATACTTCTACATAATAGTGGCAACACTAATGACAGTTTCGGTGGTTGTCGTATGCCGTGTATTCGACACCGACTTTGCAAACTCAACTATTGACTGGTTATCCTTCGCGGCGGCCGGATTTATTATCCTGGAAGCTTACTACAAGCTGCATAAATTCAAGCATGTATCATCCATAATTCACGCCGCAAGGTTCTTAAGGATTCTTATAGGTCTCTGGATATTCGCCATCCACATGATACAGTTCCTCTGGGGAGCTAACGCGCCTTTCTTCGACCCGCTTATCGTGAGGGTGACCATTGACTGGTCGGCTTTCTTTTTTGGGATGTTTCTGGTGTGTGATGGAGTATGGAGCATACACGATCATTACAGAAGCGGGACATTGAAAGACCAAACACTGAGGCTCATGAGAACTATCATAGGAACCTGCATAGTAATCATACACATACTTCAATTTATCAGAGATTATTAAGCGGATTCTATAATACTGCGCTGGCTTTCATAAATAGTTGTTATATTGTCCAGATTTACAGGAACTATCTTAGGCACGAATATAAGCATCTTCTCATTATCACTACCGAACATATATTCCACCTCTACCCCGGGCTGACTAATCACCTGTTCCTCGTTAAAAGCTATACCCATGGCCATCCTGAGCATCTGCGTTATACGGATATAACTATCATCGGTAAGAGCCGCATCTTCGACTCCAACAAAGAACGCTTTTTTCGGGCCCACAACGCGTCTCACTCCCGACCGTATCGGCATATATTCTTCAAGCAGAACATTATCCCTGCTCACCATAACGAGAATATCCTCCGCAAGGAAAGCGTCTTTTTCCCGACTCGTCATACCCACTACCTTTGAAGCGAAATCTTCAGGAGTCTCACCTTCTTTCTGCATTACGATCTCCAGAGAATCATTGCTAAGCTCTCTCATTATCTGCAGCAAACGCTGAAGATCGGTTTTCACTTCCGCGTTTGACCTTATAAACCCATTACCTATAGCGACCAGTTTCTTATGAGTTATCTTTTCGCCCGCCTTGGCCTGCTCCCCGACACTCCTTGCGGTCTTAATTAATGCTCTCGCCCATTCTCCTTCAAAATTTTCAAGTATTTTTCCAAAGACATCAGCGCTTACGGCTTTATCCGAAAGATCGGCACCCGCAAAAGTTTTAAGAACGAACTCTTTATCCGTTGTCGTCATCGGAAGGCGTCTAAAACTGCCCGCTCCGACGGTATTATCTCCACGAGTGTAGACATCTCCCGCACCCACCTTATTTATAAGACCAAGCGCGAAAAGCTCCTCAAGAACATGCTCTACTTCACCTCTGGAGACTCCTTCTCCTGCTAAAGCAGCAGCTATACCTGAGGCATTAACATCGTCTGACTGTGAAAAAATATGCTCGAACACCAGGTTATATCTATCACCCATCCGCTCTTCTCGTGAAAGACCTTCATTTCCGATAACAGCATTGGGGTACCTTTTCTTTATACGATCCAAGACTTCCGCCTTGGTATCATTCACTCCAACAAAATTTGGCCAGGGATCAAATGGATTAGAAAGCGCCCCCATCTCAAACCTGTGTGAATAAAGCACGACAAGATGGATCGGCAGATTGTATTTTTGTTTTTGCGAAAGGTTCCTAAACATTGGAGCGTTCTTACGATTTGACATGAACGCTCTTGCGCGTTCTTCAGGATCATCTACATTTCCTTCGGCAAGAACTATCAGGTAGTACATAAGTCCCACCAGGTTACCATAAAGATGTTTTGTTCCTCCCCGCACTCCCTGCGCGACACTTTCATCAGCGTTCAGGATGGGGAACCCCCAATCATTTATCGGGAAATGGCCCCGCACATTATGCACAGAGATACCAAACCTTATCCCGTCCCAGATGCTTCCCAGGGAAGGAGCTCCATCAGCCAAAAGCTGCTCATACTTCCACCGAGGATTTCCAGCCGGATCGTTTCCTTTATAGCTCTCGTAAAGCAGCATTTCACCGTTATCACCGCTAAGTTTTGAATGCAGCTTTGCCATAAGCCTCAGGAAATTGTTGTTAAATATAAACTCTTTATCCGAGGTTCCGATCTCGGTAGGAACTATAGCATCCGAAAGATCACCTCTTTTTATTTTTTCCGGAACCATCCCGGGAAACTCGTAATAATTCCCCGGATCGATCGGACGCTTTTTTGCCGGAGCCATGATCCCGTATTCCACCTCAACACTTATAATGTCAAGCCCTGTAGTTGAAAGCAGACCCTCAACCCCAAGCTCCCGAACTTTGTCAGGCGTATTATATATTTCAAGCCCCTTTATCTCCTCCGGCCTGACTCCAAGAAGAACATCAACAGGAAGATCTGCCGCTTCACCTCCAGATTTAAGATTAAGCTCTAAAAATCGGTCACATACATCTTTAATCATTCTAGCCTTCGACTTGGATCTGTTATCTATCCGCTCAACCATACTTTTCTCGTCGGTCCACGCTTCTTCCAGGGTCCACTCATGATCGGCTATATACTTAAGTATATGCGTGACCCCTGGAACATTAGCAATACCAAGTATTCCCGCCTCTCTGACCTTTCCAACCGTATCCAGACCGGCTTCCTTTAAATATCCGATCGTTTCCCCGTCAAGGCCTATGTATGAAGCTAAATTCTCTTTACTGCCGTCTATCCCCTCTGCCAAAAGCTCGTCTCTTTCTCCGCTCAAAGACCTTATAATCTCTTCCGCGCGCTCTTTCCCCCGAGAATACAGCTCATTATGATCATCAATATCATGCTGAGCAACTTTCTGAAAAGCTTCTCTAATACTGTCCAGGACCTCATCCACATCCCCTGAGCTAACCCCCTCCAAAGGAAACCTCTGGCCGTACAAGGCCTCGTCATCAAGAACCAGAGACCCTTCATTCTGAATAATCTCCCCTGAAAGGCGCCTGAACATGAACACCGCCTCTGGATTTACACGTGCCAGGTCGAAACCGGGATTCCTGTCAGCCGAAACATAACCGTCCCAATAAGTAGAAAAAATATTGGAAACTATTTCCCTGACCTCAGCATCTTGTCCCCTGCGGCTTAACAAGTCCTCTAAAAGCACAATGGCCCTCTTTTTATCGTCCTTCTCACTTATGGTCAGCTTCCCGACATAGTACCTTGGCCTATCAGTAAAACGCACACCTTTATCTTTAACAAAATTTTTGAAGGAATCGGCCAGGGAGTTAAGCCCCACACTTGAATTGCGGAGGAACGAATCTACGGCCTGGACACTGATATCCAGGAGTCCAACATATGACTCAACGCCGTCTTCGGCCACCTTACTCAAAAGCCTGGATTTGCTATCGTCCGTAAGGCCAACACCTCTCTCCATAAGCTCCTGGAGATATTTTGAGAAGCCGTTTTTTGGGGTAACATGAAACTTCACTTTCCCGTCATTTCGGTAAAATATACTCATATAAAATACTTTATCCCCGGAAGATGCCTTTAGTATTTGTACCTTTTTAATACCTTCGAAATCCTCATCTTGAGACACATCAAAAGAAGTAGACTGAGGAGCGTAAATTTCCACGACATCTTCCCCTATGTCAATCCTGAGATTATCATCTTCGGATGCATTATCAACAAGTCCCGGATTATCAGAGAGTACCGTCATAACAGAAAAGGCAAGTTTTCCCACTAGATCAAGATCATCATAATATATAGGACTGGACATGCTTGGAGGAGACAAGAACTCATCCGCAGACATAGAGGCGTTACCACCTGCAAGGGGTCTGGAATAACAAATACCGCTGCTAACAAAGGTAATGATCACAAATATGGATATAAGCTTCACATACTTCCTGTTGATAAAATTCGGCACCTGGAACTCCTTTTTTATCACATGAGAGATTCACATGACCATCAAATAGCTTACTCTTTAATAACTTACATGTAATACTATAACACAGCGAAAATTATTGTTCAATAGCATTTTCTGACTTTTTGTAAGCTAACGCTAGAGGGATCTATATACTTCCTCCTGAGCATTGTTCCACTCTGTAAACTCGGCCCAATCCACCCTGGTTATACGCAAAAGTTCCGAGCCGCTGTATATCCTTTGCATAAACGCTTCCAACTCTCCCGAATTCATGCTATTAAAATTATGATCGTCGGACAGGAACCCCCAGGATTGAAGCCCCGATAAAAGCTCGCGCGTCAGTCCCACCATCATCTCCGAATCTGGAGATATCTTAAAATCGTCAACCATTCTCTTCCGATTAAGGATCAGGTTAGCGGCTGCTATAACACCCAGCTCATTTACCATTATGCTATCGGCATTCCTGGTCTTTTCTGTGGCTCCGTCATTACCTATTACAAGATTCGCGGCTCTTTTAGCAGAGAGTTCGTCCCCTTCTTCAGTCGCCAGCCGTTCAAGCTCCTGTTTGTACTCTGTAACCGTTTTCAGGTCTTCCGCTGTAACACAGTCCACATATATTTTCCCCATTTTGTCGGCATTCTTTTCTGACTCTATAAGTTTAAAAGCATTTTTTATTTCACCGACCACATCACCATCATAATGCGAAGACCTTACAGTCACACCTATTTTACGATATTTTCTTGCGCCCTTCTGACCCCACCCTTCCTGGGTGCTCATGGTATCCAGATTGGAACTTTTAGTCAGGACAACATTCAATGTGTCTTTTCTCAACGTTTCCAGCATTTTCTGGATATCCCAGCTTAGCGCCATATTCCCGGACGGATCAACAAGGTCCTGCATACCAAAAAGCAGGGCCCTAGTGCCTGCCGCGCTCCTGACACCCTCCTTGCGGTCAACATTGAAGTTATGTTCTATAAGAACTTTCTCGCTCAGAGTAAGGGCCCTCAAAGCGGTCTCTTTTGTCTTTTTATTGAGAGCCTCAATAAAACCATCTATCACCTGCTGCGGATCCGTAGCCGAATCCCTGACCCTAACCATTCTATCCACCGCATCCTGCCCGAGCTCCGAAACCATGGCGTTATATGCCAAGCGTGCATCCTTGCCAATACCACGCATATATGTGTGTCTGGTAAGCCCTTCCGCTCCTTCCGGCAGAGTCACAAACCCCTCACCCAGCTCGTGCAATAAAGCCAGCGGATTATCCGCAGTTAAAAGAGACTGGTTAAGATATAGGGTTCCATCAGAAGACATATACCCCATCACTCTCTCATCGGCCTGAAGCGCCACAACCCGATTTACAACATCTTTGTCACCCAAAAGTTCCTTAAGCCTTACGATCTCCAAGGTCTCATCATTGGTCAATAAGGTTCTGGTATTATTTCCAAGAAGACTTCCAAGCACTGACGACACGTCTTCCCTCTGATCAGGTGTCAGCTCTCCGGCCACACCAATCTGCACCGCATCCCTCATGGACTTATGCTCTATTGTTAATTTCCCGGAGGCCTCACTCACGCTAAAGTCACCATCCTCTATAAGCTCTCCATTTCTATCAAACAGCTCTCCGATAAACCCCGCCCCCGAAGTCATTTTCGCCAATTCCTCGGCACGCCTCTCATCGGGACTCTTCGTACTTATTTTTGATTTCAGTTTAACGGCAACCGTTTGGTCCTCTATTGTTCCTGCCACATCCCTGCCTACAAAAAAAGCCCTAGGAGTGGGGCTGTCTTTTGGCTCCACAAGAATCCTGGTACTTTCTTTCTTGTTTACAGCACCCCTTGCTACTACCATATTGTTGGCCATTCCCGCATCTTTATTAACCTTTACCAGAGCCCTGTCCAAGGCACCTTTAGCAGCGGAATATTCATCATTTAATTCCGACTGCAAAGCGGGCCACGCCTCAAGCGATGCCTTACGGATTTTCAGCTCCAGATCAGACTGTTTATCCTCCAACTGCGCAGACAAATTACCCAATTTCTTAACTGCTTTTTGTCTAACTTGTTCGATAGCGGCAAGATCCATCCCGAAGCGGCCCAGATCAGCATTAAAGTTCCGCATTTCTTCCTGGATAAATCCATCCATTTCCATTGCATCCCCTATAATGGCTTTCCAGGAATACTCCTTAGCCCATTTTTTCTCCACCGCTTTTGCCTTCTCATCCAGCCTAGCCTCCGCTTCCCGTATTACCGCTGTCCCATTACTAGAGGCACGCGTCTCCATCGTAGCCACATCTTCCATACCCTTTATATCTACATTGTCGACCCCACCGGCCTTAGCCTGATTCTGTAGTATTTTTTCATCTACCCCGGAATAATATGAGTCGACCGCATCCAAAAATTCATCCGCATTGTTTATCGGATCCAACCCTTCAACTCCTATCTCAACGGCCAGAACCCTGAGCATAATATTTTCGATCGTTCCTTCAGGATATCTATCCTTCAACGCCGCCAGCTTCGCCCCCCTGTACCTCCCGTAATACTGCGTGAGAAATTCCTCCCTCCCAGACTCCAATCCGGCGACAACATTCTTCGCGAACTCGACCTCGGAATATACGTCAAACGGCCTCTCTCCTGTAAGTAGAAAAAATATTGTATACGCGGCCGCATAGATATCTCCCTCACCCGATATGATCCCCATTTCATTTCCCCTCTCGATATTGACCCCGTCACTTGTTATCGACCAGTAATTAGGAGCTACCATATTGAGGGAAAGTTTTAGCTGCCCCTCCTGAACGGCATCAGCTACCCCAACAACCTTACCATTGGAAATAACCGGAGAATACACCGATGTATCCCAGTCAAACAGTTTAACTCCCTCAACTCTACCCGAAGAATCCATTTCCACCATAATATTGTCTGGTTTAATATCAGCGTGTATAACACCCATATCATTCGTCTTCATGATAGCATCAACAATCCCTCCCGTTAGCAGCCTTTTCTCTCCTTCTGTCAGATTCTTCCTTCCGCGAAGGAAGTCTTTTATGGTCATACTCCTAGTGGAAAACTCCTCAATTAGATAATAATATTCTTCAGAGTCAAGGATCGTACCATCTGGGGCTTCTTTTTGAAGGGTGGTCCTACCAACATCATAGATCTCAAGCACCTGGTCATGTCCATTGTCCATCTGGTGCTGGACCAGTTCATAAGACTTTAAGAGATCAAGCTTCTTGGTCAAATTCATTTCATCCGAACCATCTAACCTTATGCGTTTAAATACAAATTTGTTGCCATCCGCATCTGTTGCTTCATAAGCCGTGCTTGATCCTCCCTTACCTATAACCTTATCGAAATGCACAACAAGCTTTTTCTTCTCAACCTTGGTGCCATCATGAAAATGCACATCCACTTCCATTGCATTCGGATCATTTTTAACAGGATTGGACCCTCTCTCTACAATAAGAGACTCCGCTCTCTGCATAAATTGGGCATCCGCATCCTCAACACCGCTCATATGCCTCATAATTTCCTCGCTGCTAGGGACACCAACACCTTCCTGCCCTGGCATACTCTTTATCGCCAAACCTCCGCGACTTATCTGTTGGGTTGATCCTTCCGGATCCACCTGTTCTGCTCTTAGACCTTCTGCCGGCTCAGCCTTCATCACCTGGGTCGCCGCCTCATCAAGAAAATCCTGTTCCATCTTTACGATCTTCAGACTTGGCTGGGCCGTCATCACCTGGGTCGCCGCCTCATCTATCTCCGCGTGATCCCTGCCCTTGGCCATACGGCGCTGCTCTTCCGTCATAAAGGCGACATGTGTTCCATATGGAACTGCGTTTTCAAGCATCTCATTCACCCTCTGCAGCGCATCCGCATCTCCGGACAGGAGCGTCCTGACCGCCTCCCTTGCCACCCGGTCAGAAGTCACATTTTTCCCGTCTATTACGCCCCCGCTTATGTCCCCGGCAATAAGTTCATGCAGGAGCATCTCAACCTGCTGCTCCTGGGAAGCGCCCATCGGGATATAAATTGCCTGTCCGGCATGAGCGGCAGCGAGCCCCTCAACAAGCTGCAAACGCGTCCCTTCACGCCCTGTTTCATATTCCCTCACACCCGTCATTGACCCAAGAAGAATATACAGCTCATACAGCTTAGGATATGTGTTCTCCAAGGCTTCTATTTCCGCTGCAGTTGGACGCTCATTCACATCAAATATCTTCATCATTGCATCCATATATATTGGTGATGCAGCATCCATGAATTCCCTCTTCTTGGCGTCCCTTATATCTTTATCAATAGCAACTTCCGCGATCGCCCGCATAACATCATCAGCATTTGTAGGGTCTTCTGCTGCCTCTAACCTAGCTTCATCCGTAACACCCATTTCGCTCAATTCG